>JAQCKY010000065.1 GCA_027592155.1 Pseudomonadota bacterium | reverse complement strand
CCGCTGTTCGCGCTTCGCATTTTCGCCTGCCTATCATCAATGCTTGCGCCAAAGTCCCGGCGAGAGACGTAGGGTCAGTTCCGCTCAGCCGATGCAGGCCGCCGTATTGTATACGGGTTGGCTATTCCGCCGCCTCCGCCACAGCCTCGGCGGCATTAGTCGCCATGAAGCCGCGGATATGGCGGACCGCGAGTTCTATCTTCCGATGGTTCTCTTTCCAGGGGTAGAGGCTGACTTGCGCGTTCGGCGCCAGCAAGGCCGTCTCCATCGCCGCCGCATAGGGATGCGCCGGGATGTCGTCCGGCAGGACCAGCACCGGCGTTTGGCAATTGCGCACGAAGTCGCGCTCGACGGTGAACACGAAATCCGCCCGCTTGGTATACATGTTGTTGAGGTAGTCGGAGACCATCTCCATGGTGATCTCGGGGCGTTGCTGGCAAAACGCCGGCGCCCAACCCTTGATGTTATTTTGGTAGAAGATATCCGGCACATTGGAACTATAGCCGCTGGGATGCACCAGCACCGCAGACACAACACGCTCGCCGGCGCGCTTTAGCATGTTCCAGATCATCGGACCGCCGATGCAGAAGCCCATCACCATAAAGCGGTCGATCCCGAGATGGTCCATCAGGCCGAGCTGGTCGTCGGTGAAGCCGTCCCATGGTCTCTCGATCTCGAGCGGGCCCTGCGACTGGCCGGTATTGGCGTTGCGCAGGTCCAGCGCGATGACGCGATAGGTGTCGCTGAATACCTCCAAAGGATTGAAGGCATGGTTTGCCAATCCCGCTATAGTCGCGTTCAGCCCGCCGCCGGGAATGACCAGCAGTGGGAAGCCGGAACCGGCCTCTTCGTAATGGATCTGCACGGGACCATTTTGATAGATTGCCATGGCGGTTCTCATTTCCCGATAGGGTAAACTGCGTTTGTACATGCGGTTTCCAACCGGCGCGCGTACACTAATCGCGTCCATCAAAAACGGTTCCAAGCGCGACCACAACCCCTCATATGGCATCGCTGGTCGCAGCCACGACACCCGGAACGGAGTTCGCACAATGACGAAGAACTACACGCCGCCGAAAGTCTGGAAATGGGAAAACCAAAAGCAGGGGCGGTTTACCAGCACCAATCGCCCGGTCGCCGGCCCGACCCACGACAAGGAACTTCCCGTCGGCAAACATCCGCTGCAGCTCTATTCGCTCGGCACGCCGAACGGCGTGAAGGTTACGGTGCTGCTGGAGGAACTGCTGGCGCAGGGCCATATGGGCGCCGAATACGACGCCTGGCTGATCCGCATCGGCGACGGCGACCAGTTCGGCAGCGGCTTCGTTGCGGCGAACCCGAATTCCAAAATTCCGGCGCTGATGGACCACAGCACCAATCCGCCGACCCGGGTCTTCGAGTCCGGTGCAATTCTGCTGTATTTGGCCGAAAAATTCGGCGAATTCCTGCCGAACGATCCGGCGGGACGCACGGAATGCCTAAACTGGCTGTTTTGGCAGATGGGGAGCACGCCTTATCTCGGCGGCGGCTTCGGCCATTTTTACGCCTATGCGGAAGAAAAACAGCAATACCCCATCGACCGCTTCACGATGGAAGCCAAGCGCCAGCTCGACGTGCTCGACCAGCGGCTCGCCGACAATCACTTCGTCTGCGGCGACGATTACACTATCGCCGATATGGCGATCTGGCCGTGGTATGGCGGGGTGATCATCCTGAACCAATATGAGGCAGCGGATTTCCTCGACGCTCAGTCCTACACCAACGTTGTGCGCTGGGCTGAAGAACTCCACGCCCGCGAGCCGGTCAAGCGCGGCCGCATGGTCAATCGCCTGCGCGGCGAGCCGCATGACCAGCTCCATGAACGCCACGACGCAGGGGATTTTGAAACGAAAACACAGGACAAAGTCGGGGCGGCGGACTGAGGGATGGGGGATCGGGATACGACGCGGATAGTCTTCGCGAAGGTGGGCTCCCCTTCGCTTCCCAATTGCGTTAAGCTGAGCGTGTATTGATCGAGGCCGCAGGCGAGGCGGGTATATTCAGATGAAGGAACGAGCGCTATGAAACAACTTAAAATTCCAGCCGTATTCATGCGGGGCGGCACGTCGAACGCGATCGTTTTTAAAGAACATGATTTGCCTGAAGACCGCTCGCTTTGGCCCGAGATATTTCTCGCAGCCCATGGCAGTCCCGACCCCTATGGGCGACAGCTGAATGGCATGGGCGGCGGCATTTCCTCGCTGTCGAAGGTTTGTGTGGTCGGCCCGTCGAGCCGGGACGATGCGGATATCGACTATACATTCGCGCAAATCGGCGTGCGGAATAATTCGGTCAGCTTCAACAGTAATTGCGGCAACATGTCAGGCGCCATGGGCCCGTTTGCGGTCGATGAAGGCTACGTCAAAACCGAGGGCGGGAAAGCAAAGGTCCGTATCCATAACACCAACACGAATAAGATGATCATTTCACAATTCGATATGGATGGCGGCTTTGCCGGGATCGATGGCGATTACCTGATGCCGGGCGTCGCCGATTTGGGCAATCAGGTGCGCTTGGACTTTATGGACCCCGGCGGCGCGGGCACCGGCAAATTGCTGCCGACCGGTAACGTCATCGATACGATGACTGTTCCCGGGATCGGTGAATTCGAAGCCTCCATCGTCGATGCCGCTAATCCGGCTGTTTTCATCGATGCAGCGGTGGTTGGGCTCAAAGGCAATGAATTGCCCGCCGATATCGATGCTATGACCGACGTCATGGCGAAGCTCGAAGCCATTCGCTGCCATGCCGGCGTGTTGGTGGGGCTCGCCGATACGGTCGAAGAAATGGCGGGGAAACCGACCGCGATCTCACCGGGCATTGTCGCCCCGGCACAAGACTCGACCATCCTCACCGGCGAAACGATCCCCGCGGATGCAGGCGATTTCCTGTGCCGTATTGTCTCCTCGGGCAACATTCACCGTGCCTTGCCGGGCACGCGATCCATCTCCACTTCCGTGGCGTGTCGTATCGAGGGTACGGTGGTCAATCGCGTCGCCCGCAAGAGCGACGATCCGAAGGCGGATATCCGTATTGTCCAACCCTCCGGCGTGCTGGTGATTGCTGCTGATGTGGAAATCAACGACGGCAAATTTCACGCGAAGTCCGTCACCTTCTACCGGACACAGCGCCGCCTGTTCGAAGGCTATGTCTTCTTGGCCGCATCGAAGGTGCCGAATTACATGAACTACCAACAATCGCTCAAAGCGGCTGCCGAGTAGGGCGAAGTATTCACGGAGCGGGGCGAGCTAGAAATTCAAACCTAGGACAAGGTCGGGGCGGCGGAATGAAGGGCGTGCGACGAGCGCGTATAACAGAGCTCTGACACCGCGAATTTGGTGTTTTGGTCAGTCCCTATAGTGGGATTGTGAACCGGAAGGTGGCTTGGTCGACCCTCATGCCCGAGCAGCGCGCCGCTTAGTGCCGGATCGCAGCCCGGCGGAAACGATGTTCGTTGCTCCCTTTCGGAACAGCCCGAATGCCGCTGCAAAGCTGAGAGGCATCCGGGCGTTCAAGAAAATCAACTAATTATGGCAGCATGCCTTTTGCTTTGTCTTGGAGGGCCTCTCCGGCTTTTTGTTTGACGGCTTCTTCGGCTTTCTGTTTCACAGCTTCCTCGGCCTTTTGCTTCATCATTGCCTCGGCTTTTTCTTTAAGCATTGCCTCGGCCTTCTTTTTCAATTCCTCTTCGGCCTTCATTTTGAGGGCATCAGCCTCCGCCTTCATGGCGTCCTCGGCTGCTTTCATTTTTAGAGCTTCAGCCTCTTTCATTTCTAGGGCTTCGGCGTCTTTAAGCTTTTTGGCTTCAGCTTCCATCTTCATTTTCGCGGCGTCGTCTGCCGCTTTCTTCTCCATTTCTGCAGCCTCTTTCATCTTAACAGCCTCGGCGTCGGCTTTCGCCTTTGCAGCCGCGTCGTCGGCGCTGGGCATTTCTTTCTCGATCTTGGTAGCATCTTTTTTCTCTTCCGCTTTCTCATCGCAACCCGAAACAAGGACAAGGGTAACGGCGAGAGCCGCAGCGGTTAAATATGCAGAAACTGGACGTTGAGTTTTCATAACAAACAATCTTTCATTTAGGATTAAAGTTATTTTGCAATCTGGCAGCGGGCAGATAGCACTCACTTTGACGTGAACGCAATATCCATCTCGCCCTTTTTGTTCGGCAAACCGGGAGGTTGATATGCTTTTTTGCCTATTTGCCTCATTCTTGACTGATGCAGAGTTAAAAGCGGCCGAGAATTTTTTCTAATATCCTCGAAGCGAAAAGCAAACAAAGGGAAACAGCATGGCGCAGACGCAATCACCAAAATACGTTGACGCGGGCCTCACGCGTTGGGGCGGCGGTGGTTCTAAAACGGCCAAGCCGAATACTTTGGGCGGCGTGTTTCGGATGAAGGTCGGTGACTATGAATGGCAGCACAAGATGCAGGGGTTTCCCGATGTTGTGCATGTCCATTGCCTGACCGTGCACCCTGAGGACCCAGCGGTGATTTTGGCCGGTACCCATGACGGGCCTTTTCGAAGCATCGATCGCGGTGAGACATGGCATCGCCTCGATTTCGATCCCCGCGATATGCTTGTTTGGTCAATCTGCTTCCATCCGCAAGACCCGCGTGTTGTTTTCGCGGGCACTTCTCCGGTAGGGATATACCGCAGCAATGACGGTGGCGAGAGTTGGAAGCCGGTGGCCGGTTCGCAGGCAGCCGATCGCTTGGCGGTCAGTCCCTTCATCAACCGCGTGATGCGGTTTGCCATTGACCCTACTCATCCCGACGAAATCTATGCGGCGATGGAGGTCAACGGCGCCATGCGAAGCCTCGACGGGGGCATTACCTGGGAGGACTGCAACGATACGCTACTGCAGTGGGGCGAGCGTCCGGAGTTCCATAGTAAGGTCCTCACCGACGACGAACGCGAGGGTATGCTTGATGCGCATGCGATCTGCGCCACCGCAGCCAGGCCGCATTCGCCGATTATTGCTCTGCGTATGGGGTTGTTTGCCGGCAATAATAGGGGCGAAAATTGGGAGGATTTAGGCGTCGGCCGTTTCTCGACCTTAACCTATGCGCGTGACATCCGCGTTGCGCCGCAAAACCCGGAGGTCCTTTATGCCTGTCTCAGCGATTCTTCCCACGGCGTGACGGGCTCGTTATGCCGCAGCGACGATGCGGGGGTCACATGGCGGCGGATCGATCATTCCGTGACAGCCGCCACGCCGGCGATGGCCGTCGCCTTGGATGCAGATGATCCGGATTTGATTTTTTTCACCACGCGCTCAGGGCAGATTTTCGGCACCGAGAACGGCGGCGAAACCTGGCGTGAGGATTTGTTGCCAAAAGGATGTGACGGCGTTTACGCCCTTCTTTGCGCGTAAAGGGGTATCGTCCGGCGTCGTTATTCCTTGTCGTTATCCCGTGCGGCTCAGTCCGGCATCGGCACGGTGAATTTCGCGATTTTCTCATCATCGAGATCGATGCCCAGTCCAGGCCCGGAGGGCAGGGGAATACTGCCGCTGCTGATATCGAGCCGGGTACTGGCCACCGTATCGACCACTTTGAGCGGCCCCACACATTCCAATCCAGGCAAGACGTTATGTGATGTAACACTGAGCATAATCTCAGCCAGTGTGCTGAGATCGAGCCCAAATCCGTGTCCTAGTACCACCGGGAGGCCCGCTGCTTCCGCGGTTGCCAACATGCGTGCTGCCGGCAACAGCCCACCGGCCTGCTTGATGCCAAACTTCACGTAGTCGGCGCAGTCAGCCTTGATAACCCGAATTAAGCTTGCGTGATCGCTGATGGCTTCATCAGCCATAATGGCAATTCCGCCTTCTTTTCGGACCCGCGCCAAACCCTCGAGGTCTTCTTTTGGTGTCGGCTGCTCAAACAATTGCATGTCGCAGGATTTAACGGCGTGACACAATGCCAGCGCCTGCTCCACACTGCATTGCATGTTGGCGTCCATGCGTAATTTCACATTCGGGCCAACAATATCGCGCACCGCTGCAACGCGTTCACTATCCTTGGCAACTTCATTGCCGACCTTAATTTTCAACGACATGAAGCCAGCGTCCGTCCAACGCTTGGCTTCGGCGGCCGCTTCTTCAGCCGGCAACTGGCCGACCCAGCCGTTGAACAACACCTGGTCATGGATGGCGCCGCCAATGTAATCGTAGAGCGCGGTCCCCGTCCGGCGGCAGACTAGCTCAATGCAAGCAAGCTCTATGCCTGCTGATACACCAGGTTGCTCCGGCGTTAGCTTGGAAGCGATTTCAACAATCCGGTTAACGTTGACCGGGTCTTCGCCAATCAGAGCCGGGGCGACAACTTTCTGAATGGCGAGGGCCAGATCCGGAGCGGTATTCGGCGACACGGCCTTGCTGGCTGGGTCGATGCTACTAATGCCGATCGCGCCGTCTGTCGTGGTAACCCGCACCACAACACACTTAGACATGGTTTTGGACAAACCACCGCTCGTAAAGGTGCCCACCAAAGGCATGCCTATGTTAAATACCTCGATCTGACTGATTGTTGATTTCATCCTAATCCCCTCATCCGTCGTCTGTGGCGCGACGTTCGCTCAAATTTATTTTAAACTCGTAACGGTGCACTTGGACCACGCAGCCTGCGCATGTCAATTCATCCGAGATACCGTAGCACCCTAGTGGTGTCAGTTATAGTATTGTGCCCCAATAATGCATTTGAGAGTCTGGCCAAGTCGGCATCACAGAATATTGTTGTGTAGGCTCCCGTCTATGGAGGGAACTCCAACCATCTCCCCATAGAGGCCGCTTATCCGACGCTAAGCAGACGTCATTAAGGGCGGGATTTTTCGGCTGCATAGGAGCTAGCGGATGTCCGTTACGTTCATGTATCGTTCGCTGAGAGGGCTTCAATGATTGGGCATTCTGGTACCTTGCCACCGGCACATTGTGTGGAAATAGTCTTCAATGTCTTTTTTATTTTTCGGAGGTACGAAATCCGTCCACGAACGTCAGCTAAGTGCCTCAAAGTAATGTCGCGCACCTCTTCGCAGGTGTAATCACCGCCATCGACCAACGTTAAGAGCGTTCGAACCTCATCTAAGCTACAACCCAACTCCCGGCTACGGATAATGAATGTCAGCGGTTCGGAAAGAGCACAATCATACTGTCGGCGCCCGCCCGACGTTCGGGACTTTGTCACCTTGGCAGGCCAGGGCGAATGGAAGGGGTATAACCTTGCACTTGCGTATACCTTGCACTTGCGTATACGAAGTGAGACAGCGACAATGGAAGCGATGATGACGATTTTTAGTTCCAGGCATCGGCGGGTTATGCCGTCGACTTCGGTCTAACAGTTGATGTCTGCTGGAAAATTGCCGAGGAGGGTGGCGTAGAGACGAGAACTCTCGGCGCTCCTGCCGCCTACACCATTAAGTTTTGACGAGTTTAAGGACAAGAGGAAGAGCCATCATGGAACAGAGCGATCATATCATTGCGGTAACTACCATACCCACCGCTTTAGTGCCGGCTTTGTCGGCAATATTACTTGGCGTCTTTCTTGTGTTGGGAACCGGTTTTGCCCATTCCGACACAATTCACAATGCCGCTCACGATAGCCGACATAGTTTCGCATTCCCCTGTCATTGAAGGTCCAAAACATCATGTTCAAACGCATTTTTGTGACTGCCCTGCTAGCGGGATTTTTGGGCGGTCTGGGGATTTCCGTCGTTCAACAATTTACCACCGCGCCGATCATCCTTCACGCCGAGAAGTTTGAATCGAAAGGTGCGCCCGATGGACATAAGCACAGTAATCTAGACAAAGCAGCGAGTCCCCATTTGCTCCTGGCGCAGGCAAAGGAAACCCCGCCCACGGAACATAAAAATTGGGCGCCGGCTAACGGGCTGGAGCGGACCCTGTATTCGACTCTTGCCAATATTCTCACGGGGACGGGATTTGCGTTGATCCTCGTCGCTTGTATCGCCCTTTCCGGTCGCCACGTCGACGGTCGCATCGGTGTTCTGTGGGGCATTGCCGGATTTACTATTATCAACCTATCACCTGCGCTCGGTCTGCCGCCCGAGGCGCCCGGGGCGATGGCCGCGGAGCTTGGCCCGCGTCAGGGATGGTGGATGTTTTGCGTTGTGGCGACTGCTGCAGGCCTATGGGCCCTGATATTCCGCCATGGGGCGTTCTGGGTGGTTGCCGGGATCGTGGCGATGGCTTTACCACACCTGATAGGCTCGCCGCAGCCCGTGCGTATCGGTGGTCCCGTTCCTCCGGAACTTGCCGGCCACTTTGTCGCCGCGTCGCTGGTGACAGCAGCGATCTTTTGGTCAGCTCTCGGCTGGTTGTCAGGAAATATCTGGTCACGCCTTGGGGCTAAATAGAGTCAGAATTGTTACCCCCGCACAGATCCCGGTGTGCGCTGCTCACATACCGCGCAGGTGATGAAAGTCGGATGCGCGATAGGCTAAGCCGGCGCGACAATTGCCAAAGCTCAGAGACATCCCGATCATGATTATGTCC
>JAQCKY010000064.1 GCA_027592155.1 Pseudomonadota bacterium | reverse complement strand
CTACAACAAGGAATATTACGGCGTCCAAACACCGCCCGCCGACATCCTTCTCAAAGGTACTCAACGAAATAATCGGGCCGACCGGCTGAGATCCGCGCTCATAGTGCGGTAACGCGGCCTCATCCGTACTGCCGACCAGTCGTCAACCGATCGCGATACATTCGATTTCGATGTCGAAAGCCATCATCCACGATCCGACGGCAACGAAGGTGCGCGCCGGAGGATCTGTCGGAAAAAATTCTGCGTAAACCTCGTTTACCTTGCCCCAATATCCGGCATTCGAACAATAGACCGTCGCCTTCACCACCTTGCTGAGGTCGGTACCGGCAGCCTCAAGAACGGTTTTCACGTTTTCCAATGACTGACGAGTCTGCGCCTTTATATCGCCTTCGATGAGGTTCCCCGTCGCCATGTCGATCGGCGGCAACCCCGACACATAGACAAAATCGCCGGCGCGCACGGCAAGGGAAATAGGGGCAAGTGGCTTTCCGTCTGGTCCTTCTGGGCGGGATGCTCCGGCGACGTTAATGATCTCTTTTTCCATAACACATGATTCCAGTTGAGCGGTCTGATCGGTAAAACATCAACAAATCATATTGTTACGGTGCTTGGAACTCCCTCATGTGGTCTGTAGCCTGAATCATACAACTATTTATGGAAGTATGAATTAACTATCCCGCCACTGCCAAAGTGCGGTCTTGCGGTGATTCAATGGTTAGCGATATCATCCCCGCCAACTAAATAACCACCCATTCGCGCCAACAGGGCACGGCAACCGAGGTATCATCAATGACGCAGATAATGAAATCCGCACTTATCGCCGTGGGAACGCTATTTCTCACCGGCACGGCCTCCGCGCAGACGGTTGGTCTTGCGACGCTTCCCGCCGGTGCAATTAATAATCTGACAACGCAGATTTTGGCCAAAGTGGGACAAGCTCACACCGATCTTAAAATTCGTGTCCTGCCGTTCCGGGGCGGCGCCGCAGTCAACGCAAAACGCGCTGAGTTTGGAATTACAGACGTTGCGGCAATGACCGCCGGGCTTCTGGCAAAGGATGAATTCAAGGATCGGCCGACACCAAACTTGCGGGTGATCTTTAATCTTCGCCCCTTGACCGTCGGTTTTTTCGTCAAGAAAGACTCTTCTTTCAAAACCATCGGCGACCTCAAGGGTATGCGGTTCCCGACCAAATAGTCCGCCTTTCCCAACGCCATTCATCTTGCGAACGGTCTTTTCGCGACCGCCGGCCTAAGCCTTAACGACGTTAAGGGCGTTCCGGTGACCAACATCATCCGGGCCGCGGACGATTTCAAGGCCGGAAAGCTGGATGGCGGATTTTTTGCGGTCGGCGCGCCGAAAATGGCGGAAGTGAATTCCGCGGTCGGCGGCATTCGCTGGCTGTCGATCCCTAATACACCGGAATCATTGGCTAATATGCGCGCCGTTCGGCCGGACTATTATATCCAAACTGTAAGACCGAACCCGGTCAATGCGGGGATCTCTGAGCCGACGAATGTGCTCGGTGTCGATCTGGTCATTATGGCCGGCACCCACGTATCCAACGAAGTCGTCGAAAAATTCGTTGCCGCAATCCATCCCAACAAGGCTGAACTGGTGAAAGGACATCCCTTGTTCCGTTCCTTCCAGCCTAAATTGATGGCAAAGCAATATGCCGTGGCCAAATACCACCCCGGTGCCATCGCCTTCTAAAAAAAAGCCGGTATGTGGACTGGAAAGTAGGACAAGTTTGAGACGTTTACACCGATCAGCCTGAATGGCAGATATTGAAGAAACGGAGACCGCGCCACCAGAAACCCCGGTGGCGCGGTATCTCGTACCGGCCCTCGCGGCGCTGCTAGCCTTTGGCTCGTTAGCCTGGTCGGCGGATCTTTATCGTTCCGTTGGGCTGGTCATCCTGATCGAGCAATTCCTGGCCGGTATGCTGGGGCTCGGCTTGGCCCTGGTCTTTTTGCGCTATCCCGCCAAGCGCGGCAGCACGCGGACAACGGTGCCGTGGTATGATCTCTTGGCCGCCATGGTCGGTCTGGGTACCGGCACCTATGTCTCAGTTGTTTATCCCAACCTCATCGACCGCCTCGTCGACGGCGACGCCGATGGGCTGATCGTCTCCGTCATTTTCGTCGTGCTGTGCATCGAAGGCTTACGCCGCGCCGTCGGCAATGCGTTGGTTATTATCGTCCTGTTCTTTTGTGTCTTCGCGCTGGTTGGCCACCTCGTCCCTGGAGAGTTGGAGACCCGTAAAGTCGAGTTTGGCGCCTTTATCAGCTACATCGCCCTGGATTCCAGTGCCCTTTTGGGGCTCCCCATGGTCGTCGGCACAACGATCGTGATGACCTTCATCTTTTTTGGCCAGTTGCTGCTGTGCTCGGGTGGCTCTCAGTTCTTCAACGATATTTCCCTGGTCCTGATGGGACGTTATCGCGGCGGCTCAGCCAAGATCGCCATCACCGCCTCCAGCCTGTTCGGCTCAGTCTCGGGTGTGGCCGTTTCCAACATCGTCGCCACCGGGGTCGTCACGATCCCCCTGATGAAACGATCGGGGTTTTCGCCCCGTCTCGCGGCGGCGGTGGAAGCCGTTGCCTCGACAGGCGGGCAACTTATGCCGCCGGTCATGGGCGCCGTCGCCTTCCTGATGGCCGATTTCCTCGAATTGCCTTACAAGGAAATCGTCATCGCGGCGCTGGTGCCCTCGATCCTCTATTACGTCGCCCTGTTCATTCAGGCGGACCTGGAAGCCGCCAAAGCCGGTATCAGCCGGGTCGAAGAATCGATGATCCCCAAAGCAGCCGCCGTCCTCAAAACCGGCTGGATTTTCATCCTGCCGTTCGCCGCGCTGATCTTCGCCCTGTTCTGGCTCAACTGGCGGGCGGAGGCCGCTGCCATTCTGGCATCGGCAATCGTCCTCGTTTTGGGTCTCGCCTTCGGCTACCAGGGAAAACGCATGGTCGTGGCCGACATCTGGCATTGTCTGGTCGCCACCGGCAACTCGGTTTTGGACATCTTAATGATCGTCGCCGGCGCCGGTTTCATCATCGGAATCCTCCAGGTAACGGGACTCGGGTTCGCGCTCACGCAGTTTATTGTTCAGGCCGGCGAGGGCAATTTGATCCTTCTCCTGCTCATTGCCGCCGTGCTTTGCATCATTCTCGGCATGGGGATGCCGACCGGCGGCGTCTATATTCTCCTGGCAATTTTGGTGGCCCCCTCTTTGGTCGAAGTCGGCATCCCGCCGCTCGCCGCCCACATGTTTATTTTGTATCTCGGGATGATGTCGCTGATTACCCCGCCGGTCGCGGTGGCCGCCTTTTTCGCGGCAAGTATCGCCAAGGCGCCTCCGATGGCGACGGGATGGACCTCGATGCGGTTTGGATGGACGGCCTATGTCGTCCCCTTCCTCTTCGTCTTTTCCCCAAGCTTACTTCTACAAGGCAGCGATGCCTTCCACCTCGTCCTCGCCGTTGCTTCGGCGATCGGCGGGGTGTGGCTGATATCGGCGGGTATGATCGGGTATTTTGCCCAGCCGATGAGCTTCATCGTTCGGCTTGGATTCTTCGCCGCCGGCATATTGCTGTTGATCCCCCACGAGCTCGCTGATTGGGCGATCTGGACCGATGTCATCGGTACGATTATCGGTGTGCTGATCGTAAGCCAGGACATCATCGCAGCGCGCGCCAAGCGTGCCGCTATTGCTAATTAGTAAGTCGCGCGGCCACCCGAAAGATCAAACACCGCGCCTGTCGAGAACGAACATTCTTCCGACACTAGCCAGGCCACCATGGCGGCAATCTCCGACGGCTGCCCAAACCGGCCCATCGGAATTTTTGACAGCATGAAATCGATATGTTCTTGGGTCATTTGATCGAATATCGACGTCTTCACCGCCGCCGGAGTGACGCAGTTAACGATAACATTGGTATCGGCGAGTTCCTTGCCGAGTGTCTTGGTTAATCCAATGATCCCCGCTTTGGTCGCGCTATAGGCCGGAGCGTTGGGGTTGCCTTCTTTCCCCGCCACCGACGCGATATTCACGATACGGCCGTAATCGGCCTCCCGCATCCCTGGAATGGCGGCGCGGCAGACCAGGAATGTACCGGTCAAATTGATATCGACGACCTTCTGCCAGGCGGCGACGTCATATTCCCATGTCACGGTGTTCGGCCCCGAAATACCGGCATTATTGACCACGATATCGACACCGCCGAGCGCGTTTATGGAGCCGGCCATAGCCGCGTCCACGGCGGCGGCATCGGAAACATCGGCCACCTCGCTGCTGATCTCGGCCCCGGCGACGGCAATTTTGGAAAGCGCGACGACCGCGCCTTTGAGGGTATCGCCGTCGATATCCCAAATACTGACCGAGGCACCCGATTCGACCAAGCGCAACGCAATCGCATAACCCAGCCCCTGCGCAGCGCCGGTCACGACGGCCTTACGGCCGCTGAGATCAATCTGGTTCATGGCCTACTCCACCACCTTGAAACCGACCGACCCCAAGCCTTCGACCGAGTTGCGCACCGAAATACCCGCGGACAAGGGTGAGGCTTCGGTGACACCACCGGCCATCACGATCCAGCCCACCTCGAGGGTTTCACCTTCTTCGGCCGTCATTCTGGAAGCCGCCGCCAGCGACCGGCCGGGATGACCGAGGATCGCAGCCGTCGAGCCGATCTGTACCGGGCGACCATTGAATTCCATGATGCCACCAAGATTATCGAGATCGGTATCCGGCGGGCACCAAGGACCGATGACAAAACCGGTCGAGGACGCGTTGTCGGCGACAACGTCTTGGACGTTGAATTTAAACGCCTCATACCGGGAATCGATGATCTCCAGGGCCGGTGCGATGGCTTCGACGGCCGCCATTGCCTGCATCGGCGTCGTCGGTCCGGTGAGCGGCTTTTTCAAAAGGAACGCAACCTCGGGCTCGACGCGGGGATGAACGTAGTCTCTGAGAGAAATCACCCCGCCGTCTGTGAGGCGGCCCCAGATCATGTCGTCGACGCCCATCTGAATCATCTTGGCACGGCTGGTGAAGCCCATCTTCATGCCGACCCGAACCTCGCCGCGCACCAGGCGGCGATTGATCATTTCCGCTTGAATGTCATAAGCCTCGTCGAGGGTGAAACTATGGGACTGGGAAAGCTGCGGAATTGCGGTCGCCTCTATCGCGGCCGTATCCACGATCTCGGCCAGTTTTTTAATATCGGTTGCCATGATCCGTCCCCTATGCCCCAAACACCGCGCGCACGGAGCCGAGCCCCGAAATCCGCGCTTCGTAAACCTCGCCGGGGGTCACCGCGACCATCGGCCCCAAGGCACCTGACATGACCACATCGCCGGCCATCAACGGCCGGCCCCGCGCCACCATCACTTCCGCCAGCCAGCGCACGGCATTGATCGGATGACCGAGACAAGCGGCGCCGGCACCGACCGCGGTGGGCTCGCCCCTGTTTTCCATCACCATGCCGCACATCCGTCCGTCGAAGGCTTCGATCGGAACCTTGTCATTGCCGAGCACATAGAGACCCGAGGAGGCATTGTCGGCGATGGTATCGAGAATCGTAATGTTCCAATCCTTGATGCGGCTGCCGACGACCTCAATCGCCGGACTGGCATAAGCAACGGCGCTCATAACCTGCGCCGTGGTCGGACGTTCGTCGATCAAATCGTCTTCGAGCACATAAGCCACTTCGGCTTCGACCCGGGGTTGGAGAACACGGCCCAACGGAATTTCTTCGCCGTCGGGCACGGCCATATCGTCGAACAGCATCCCGTAATCCGGCTGATCGACCCCCAACTGGGTCTGCACGACAACCGAGGTCAGACCGATCTTGCGCCCGACCAGGCGGGCGCCGGTCTCAAGCCGCCATACAGTCACCGCCTCTTGAATGTCATAAGCACCGTCGATGTCGCCGTCATCGAGCAATTCGCGAACCGGCTCGCAAGGCGTCCCGGTTTCATACCCCGCCCGAATGCGGCCGGCAGCTTCCTGGATTGAATCTTTGCTTGTCATGGTTCCCTCTTAGACACCGCGTCACGCGTCGATTTTTCATCTTCCATCTGATCCGACATTAGGACGCGGAACCGCCCCAAACAAGGCAGACCGACGCTACGTCTTCACCGTACTTTCGAGGAGTTGGATGAGCCACTCCGGCTCATCGACCATAACATCATGACCGCAATCGACGGTCTCAATCCGCCAGCCGGATGCTTCCCCAAAACTCTCCACGATGGGGTGGAACGGCGACTCTTTATTTAAAGTCGCCAAAACGAACGTCCGGTTGTCGAATTTGAGCCAGGGGTCGGAATGGAGCAGCGGCTGGGTCATGCTGGCAAAAGGGTGATCGACCAGATGTCGCTGCAACCAGGCGATGTCCTCCGGCGATCGGACCTTCCAGAACTCGGGATCGGGAGAGGCAATCCGCCATCCCGCCCCCTCATCGGCGACCCGAGCCAGGTTCGCCTCGCGGCGCTCGGTCGGCAACATATCCTCCAGCCCCTGTCCGCTCGCCGGAACGAAGGCATCCAGATAAACCAGTCCTCTGAGATACTGAGGTGCGCGTTCGGCAACACCGGTAATCACCATGCCCGCGTAACTGTGACCGCAGAGAATCACGTCGCTGAGTTCTTCGGCCTCGAGGAGATTAACGATATCGGCGATATGGGTATCCAGATTGAGTTCCGGCGAGGCGAGATGCACACGGTCGCCCAGCCCGGTGAGCGACGGCGCAAAAACCGAATGCCCCTTGGCGCGGAGCGGTTCCGCAACCTTTCGCCAGCACCATCCGCCATGCCAGGCACCATGAACCAACACAAATGTCGCCATCCCGCCTCCCCCAAACTTTATCGGTCGTAGTTGATGCTCCAAGGCCCGCCGTGAAGCCTGGGATATACTTTTTTCGAAATGCCGTTAATGATCCTGCCGATCACCGCAAAGACAAGCCCGGTCAAAACGACCTCCCGAGCACCGCCGTAAGCGATGGTTTTATCCGAAATATAAAAAAGAATCTCCAGAGCCTTCATCCATTCCAGGAAGATCATTAGCCCCATCAGGATGGCCAGCATGTAAAACGTCGTCGCAATCCCATGTAGCAAGATACCGATTTTCCGTTTCATGCTCGGTTGCATGGGTAAATCGCCTCGCTAGGTTACGGACGGAGGCAGGATTCAAGACATAGGTCGCGTCTGCTTCTTTTTGTTCTTTTTGAAGCATCCAACGACCTGGCCGGGCGTCAACCCGGCAAATCGCGCGTACGACACCTCGGCGACACGCTGAGAAAGTTTCTCGGTCTTGGCAGGATCGACGGACTGGGCGGTGGCGAGGAAATTCCGGTAATCGGCGACCTGCGGAGCGCATTTCTCATAGGCATAGCCGATGGCATCGCCATCTTTTTTGCCATCCGTCTCAAAGCTTGCGCGCAAGCAATCCGAATAGCCGGTATGGGGATCGACCCCCGCGGAAGCCTCTTGCCAACTTTGCCAAAGCATTGGCGCAGCGATGATAGCCGCCCCCATCGCCAACAAAATAGTCGTCCGGTCCATGGCACCCTCCAACAAGTCCAGCCGAAATGATAGGCCAAATCCGCATCTGCGGCAATTTAATAGACATCACCCTTTGCAGCCAAATTCAAGGAACGCTTGGCGAACGATCATTTTTTTGGCAAACAGAGCCAAATTCCGCCAGTGCATGGCAATCCAGACATTCCAGTGAGCCCATTATGTCCGAGTCAGACGACACGCTCGACGCAACGCCCAGCGACTTCATCCGCGACATTGTCCGCGATGACCTCGCTGCGGGACGCCACGACGGGGTCGTAACCCGCTTTCCGCCGGAGCCCAATGGACACCTCCATATCGGGCACGCGAAATCGATCGTCTTGAATTTCTCCATCGCCGAGGAATTCGGCGGGCGCTGCAATTTGCGATTTGACGATACCAACCCCGCGCGCGAGGAACAGGAATTCATCGATGCCATCCAAAAAGATGTCCGTTGGATGGGTTTCGATTGGGGTGAGCATCTTTATTACGCCTCGGACAACTTCGAACAGCTCTATCAATGGGCGGAAGTTCTCATCGAAAACGGTGACGCTTATGTCGATGATCTAACCGCCGAGGAAATGCGGGAATACCGGGGAACCTTAACCGAGCCGGGCCGCAACAGCCCGCATCGCGACCGCACCGTCGCCGAAAACCTCGACCTCTTCCGCCGCATGCGTGCCGGCGAGTTCCCCGACGGCGCCCGCGTCCTGCGCGCCAAAATCGATATGAGCGCCGGGAATATCAATCTCCGAGACCCCGTTCTTTATCGGATTCTGAATGCCCCCCACCCCCGGACCGGCGATACGTGGTCGATCTATCCAAACTATGATTTCGCCCACGGTCAATCGGACGCAATTGAGCATATCACCCATTCGCTCTGCACCCTGGAATTCGAGGATCACCGACCGCTCTATGATTGGTTTCTCGAAAAACTTCCGGTTCCGGCGCGGCCTCATCAGTATGAATTTGCACGGCTGAATATCACTCACGCCGTGCTTTCCAAGCGCCGGTTGAT
>JAQCKY010000063.1 GCA_027592155.1 Pseudomonadota bacterium | reverse complement strand
GACCCCGCTCTCCTGGTGCCGCCGATGCCGGCATCGGAATAGGCTAAGCGCCGCGCCTCATTCGTTAGGCCAGCGATTGTGAACCCAAAGCCACTGCCCGGGGCGGTCTCGAATCCAATCGCCCAAGATCTCATTGACGGTCTTCATCATTGCCGCGATATCGCTGTGCCGGTCTCCGGTCTCGGGCTTTTGAACCGGCGGGTAGAAGGTGACCCGAAACCGCGCACCCTTCAGCCTTTCGACCCGAGCCGGGATCAGCGGATAGTCGAAGCGCAGCGCCAAATCCGCCGCGGCGGGCGCGGTCATCGCCTCGACGCCCAGGAAGGGCAACGGGATGCCGTCGTTCATTTTTTGATCGACCAGCATGGCCAGGCATTCGCCGTTTTTTACCGCCTTCAGCATCTGTTTCGCGCCGGTCGATCCTTTGGGCCAAAGCTCGCTCTTCAGCGCTTTTCGGCCCCGCTGGAACAAGCGGTCAACCCAGGGATTATTGGCGGCCCGGTAGACGAGGTTCATTTTGAGACCGAGCCCCGTCACCGCCAAGGGCGACAGTTCCCAATTCGCGATATGTCCGGCGAAGAATAAAGCCGGGCGTCCATTTTCGGTAAAACTTTCGATATATTCCAGGCCCGCTAATTCGACCCGGCTGTTTTCCCGGTAAGGATCGAAGGCCGCAAGGTGGGGATGCTCCGCCGCCGTGCGTCCGAGGTTATCCCACATCAGGGAATAGATTTCCGCCCTTTCGGCCTCTCGCATGGCCGGAAATATTCGGGCAAGGTTGCGTCGGGCCGTGGTGCCGGCACGGGTCATCGGCCCGAGCAGACGCGCCAGCCAACCGCCGAACGCCGACGCGGCATCGACCGGAAGGATCGAAAACACAAAATAAATGATGGAGACGCCGAGCGCCTCCAAGGGATGGATAACCCACCGCCGTAACATCGATTACACTCCGCCCTTTTCGGGAGGGTTCATAACATTATCGAGAAGCCGGTCCAGCTTTTCTTCATCGGTCCAGTGCAGTGAGACAGGAATGACCGACACCAATGGCAAAAAATCCGTGGGCAGGCGGGCCGCATCCTTGGTGGTTGTCACCAGACGGGCCCCTAGTGTTTCGGCGCGGTCTTTGAGCCGGGTAAGCTCGGATGTTTGATAGGGGTGATGATCGGCAAAAGGATGGGTTTCGGCCAAAACGCAGCCGAGCTGGGCAAGGGTGTCGAAGAACTTGCCGGGACGTCCAATACCGGCAAAGGCGACCACTTTCTGCCCCTCAAGCGATTTGCTGCTGTCATCCGGCACCAATGCGGCGGAGAGAACAGGGATCGCCATCCGATCTCCCAGCCGCTGTTTGTCTTCGCCGATAATGACGGCGGCCTGTGCCCGCTCAAGACCGTCCGCGAAGGTTTCCCGGAGAGGGCCGGCGGGAAAAAGATGCCCGTTTCCGAGCCCATCCGCGCCGTTGAAAACCAATATGGAAAAATCCTTCCGCAGACCAGGATTTTGGAACCCATCGTCCATGATAATCACCGCGGCACCCGCCGCCACCGCTGCTTCCGCGCCCTTGTGACGATCCGCCGCCACCCATGTCGGCGCTTGTGCGCAAAGCAACAGGGCTTCGTCGCCGACATCCGTGGCGTTATGGATCGCCGGATCGACACGCAGCGGCCCGGCGGTGTTGCCGCCATACCCCCGTGTGAGAAAATGGACATCGAGGGATCGCTGTTGGAGCTTTCGGGCGATGGAAAGCGCGACCGGCGTCTTGCCGGTTCCGCCGCTCAGAATATTGCCGATGCAGATAACCGGAATCGAGACCGGTTTCGGATCGCTGTTCTTGAGGCGCGCCGCTGCGATACGGGCATAGAGAAAACCGACCGGCGACAGCAGGCTAGCCAGCGCGCCGCCCGACTCCCGATACCAGAACTCAGGCGTGCGCATCGGTTCCGGCCGCCGGTCCGTTTACGTGTTCGTCCCCTGGTCCATCAACTGGCCCGATCCCCATCAAGATCGCCTCGATTTCCCGGGCGACCGCGTGGATCACTTCCGCCTGGCCATCGGCGAATGCTCGGCCGTCCCCGATCATAGCCGTGACCCGATCAGGATCGGAAAGCAGACCCTCAAGGGTCTCGCCGAGCATGGTGCCGTCGGCGACCTCTATCGAGCACCCGGCGCTTGCCATCTGTTCCGCGATGAGGCGGAAATTATCCATATGGGGGCCATGCAACACCGCGCAGTCCAGGCGAAGCGCCTCCAGTGGATTTTGCCCGCCGAGCGGCACGAAGGATTTTCCTATAAAGGCGATGTCGACCAGCCGGTAAAACAGACCAAGTTCCCCCAGTGTGTCGGCAACATAGATTTCGACGTCGGGGGTCAGGGGTTGATCTTTGGTTCTCTGGGCGACCGAAAAACCCCGTTCCCGCAGCAGGGCGGCGATATCGTCTCCCCGTCCGGGATGGCGCGGTGCAATCAAGGTAACAAGGTTCGGGCTGACTTTAGCGAGGCGGCGGTGGACATCGGCGATGATCTCTTCCTCGCCGGGATGAGTGCTGGCGGCCAGCCATCTGGGGCGGTCGGCGAGGGTTTCCGACAAGCGTTGGAGCTGGCTGTCGTCGACCGGCAAGGGAGGGACGGCGAATTTAAGGTTTCCCACACAGAGCGGTTGCACCGCACCGAGATTCTTGAGCCGATCCGCGTCTAGTTGGGTCTGGCCGAAACACAGGGCAAAATCTTTCAAAAGCTCGGCGATTACCCCTCTCGCCTTTTGCCAACCGGCATAGGATTTGGTTGAAATGCGGCCATTCACCAGGACCATTGGAACGCCCCGCGCGTGGCACTCGGAAATCAAATTGGGCCAAAATTCGCTTTCGGCCCAGAGCGCCAGGTCAGGGTGCCAATGGTCCAAAAACCGCCGGGCATAGGCGACCCGGTCCACCGGCACATATTGGTGAAAGGCCCGGTCGGGAAGGCGTTCGCCCATCAGCTTGGCCGAACTGACGGTCCCGGTGGTGACCAAAACCGTCATCGAGGGGCGATCCTTCAATAGGGTCTCGATCAAGGGAAGCATGGAAAGCGACTCGCCGATCGACGCCGCGTGAAGCCAGACCAATATCCCCGGCGGTCGGCTTTTGTTGGCGATGCCGAAACGTTCGCCGACACGTGCGCTGTCTTCTTTGTCGCGCCACCGGCGCACCGCGATGTAGAGATGAACGAACGGGGCGGCAAGGGTCGTCGTTGCCCGATAAAGAGGAAGCATCATAGCGGGGTGCCCTCCGCAACGGCGGCCGGTTCGGTCGGCGGCTGCCCACAGAGCTTATCTGCTTCCGCGGTGACGGCATTGAGCCGGTTTTCCAACTCGACCCTTGCCGCCTCGACGCCTGCCTCGTCGAGGTCCTTTGGAACTTTCAAAAGCTCTCCCCAGACGATGGCGCCGCCGGAAAAGGGATGAGCGATGAGGAACCGGTCCCAGCTTTTCAAACGCTTCCCCCGGCGGCTGCTGTAAGCGATGGGGAGAAGCGGTGCGCCGGTCAGGCGGGCCATGTTGATCAGCCCTCTGCTCGCCCGCATCCGGGGCCCGCGCGGCCCGTCAGGGGTGACCCCGACAAAGTCGCCCCTGTTGAGTGTTCGAACCATTTCCCTCAAGGCGTTGGCGCCGCCTCTGCTTGTCGACCCGGCAATCGTTTGAAACCCAAAATGTCCGACCGTTTGAGAGATCATCCGACCATCGGCATGTTGGGAAATCAGCATAAAGAATGCCTGCCGCCATCGCCAGGCGAAGGGCATCATCAACAGCCGGCCGTGCCAGAAACAAATGATCGCCGATCTGCCGTCACGGTTTAGTTGCTCCGGAACCGCGTCATTGATCACCGCCCAGTGGCCTGTCTTCCAGACAAGTCTGATGTAGGTCGCGACCGCCCAGCATAAGACGTTACGCATCGCGGCGCTGCGGAGGATGTTTTTTACGGTTTTAGGGGTCGCCATCGGGTTCCAAGCGTTCCGGCTTTATTCGCCGGCGATCGCGGTTGCCGGTTCTATATCCACGTCAGGAGAGGCATCGGACTGGCCACCGAACTGCAAGTCGTAAAGATGGGCATAGGTTCCACTTTTCGAGATCAGCTCGTCATGGGTGCCGGATTCGATCAGTTTGCCGCCATCGATAACATGGATGAGGTCGGCGTTCACCACCGTCGATAGCCTGTGCGCGATGACGAGAGTAGTGCGCCCTTTGGTCAAGACCTCCAGCGCCGCCTGAACCTGGCGCTCGGATTCCGTGTCCAACGCCGAGGTCGCCTCGTCCAGCAACAGGATCGGCGCGTCTTTCAGCATCGCCCGGGCGATGGCCAGCCGCTGCCGCTGACCGCCTGAAACCTTTGTGCCCCGTTCGCCGACGTAAGTATCGTAGCCGTCGGCCATCTCGATGATGAAGTCATGGGCCGCCGCCGCCTTTGCCGCGGCGACGATCTCTTCCTCGGTCGCATCCATGCGGCCATAGGCGATGTTGGCCCGAACCGTATCGTCGAACATGGTGATTTCCTGGCTGACGAGGGCGATGGAAGCGCGCAAGGATTCCATCGTGACATCCCGGATGTCGGTTCCGTCGACCAGAATGCGCCCGCCCTCGACGTCATAAAACCGCGGGATCAAGTTCATGATCGTCGATTTCCCGGCACCCGACGCGCCGACCAGGGCCACCAATTTCCCGGCCGGAACATCCAGCGAAATACCGTCCAGCGCCGACCGACCCGGCTCATAGGCAAAATGGATGTTCTCGATCTGCACATGGCCCTCGGTGATGGCCAGGGGCTGGGCATTGGGCGCGTCGATAATTTCAGGTTCGATATCCAGCAACGCAAACAGGCGCTGCGCCCCGGCTAGCCCTTCTTGCAGGCTGGCATTGAGATTGGCGAGGCGCTTCATCGGCTCGTAAGCGAGCAGCAGGGCGGTGATGAAGGCGAAGAAAGCGCCGGGGTCCATCGAGTTCTCGATAACCCGGAAGCCGCCATAGAAAATCACCAGCGCGACCGCCGTTCCGCCGAGGGTTTCCATGATGGGGCTGGCCAGGGAGCGAATCCGCGAAGACTTGAACACAAGCTGGAAGACCCGCTCGGCGATGGCGCGCACGCGTGATTTTTCGTACTCCTCCATCCCGTAGGCCTTGACGACCCGTGCCCCTTGAAAGGTTTGTTCCAGGAGAGTGGTGAGCTGGCCCATCTCTTCTTGCGTGTTAACCGTCACCTTCCGGATACGCTGTCCCAATTTTACAATCGGCAGGATGGCGATGGGAAAGACCACAAATGCAATGAGCGCCAAAATCCAGTCTTGGAAAAACATCACGATCACGAGGCCGATCAGCGTGAGGAAATCCTTGCCGATGCCGGTCAGCGTATTGGAAACCGCCGCCCGCATCATATTAATGTCGATGGTAAAGCGCGAAATCAGCGTGCCGGTCTGGGTCCGGTGAAAGAACCCCAGTTCCATACGGCTCAAATGGGCGTAGAGCCGGTGCTGGGTGTCGGTAATGATACGCTGCCCGACGAAGCTCATCAGGACCGATTGGCCGTAATTGGCGAGGCCTTTGATCCCAAAGGTAACCAGCACCGCAAGGCTGATCGGAATCAGAAATTCCTTATTTTTGGCAACAAAAACATCGTTGATGATGGGCTTCATCAGCCACGCGCTGGCGGCCGTCGCACCGGCGACCAGCGCCATGCAAACGAGGGCAAGCCCGATCCATCCAATATAGGGCCGGATGCTCTCGCGGGCGAGGCGGCCCATCAAGGCGGCGGTTGAATTATTTTGTGTCGTTAGGTCGGCCAAACTCGTGTCCAACGGCTGTTGGCGCGGAACATAGCATGAAGGGAGTCTGCGGCCAAACTCGGTTTGAAACGTCGATTATCGGGATATTGGGGCTTAGAGTCCGGCGACGGTCATGCCGTCGATCCGTAGCGTTGGCGCATCGACACCATAGCGGAAATCCAGATCATTAGCCGGGACCATTTCGCGGAACATATCTTTGAGATTGCCCGCCACGGTGACCTCGCTGACCGGATAGGCCAACGCGCCATTTTCGATCCAATAGCCCGATGCACCCCGGCTGTAATCGCCCGTCAGCCCGTTGATGCCCATCCCGATCAGCTCGGTGATATAGAAACCCTGTTTGATTTCGGCGATCAGCTCTTCCGGGGATGCCTCACCGGCGGCGAGATAAAGGTTGGTCACGGCGGGTGAGGGCGGCGATCCGGTTCCCCGCGACGCATGTCCGGTGGTTTCCAGTCCAAGCTGGCGGGAGGACCGAAGATCCATGATCCAGGTTGTCAGTTTTCCGTCCTGGATGACTTCGCGCCGTTTATTGGCGATCCCTTCGCCGTCAAACGGTTTGGACCGCAACCCTCGGGATCGGTGAGGATCGTCGACCACGGTAATCCCCGAGGCAAAAATCTGCTGCCCCATTTTATCCATCAGAAAGCTGGTTTTCCGGGCGATTGAGCTGCCGTTTATGGCGCTGCTCAAATGGGAAAGCATGCTGCGCGAGACACGGGGATCGTAAATCACTGGAACCTGACTGGTTTCGACCTTGCGGGGCGACAACCGTTTTACCGCTTTTTCGCCGGCGCTCCGTCCGATCTCGGCGGGCGCCCAGAGGTCGCTGCCATAGACGGCGCCGCTATAATCGTAATCCCGCTCCATCGCCGTGCCTTCCCCGGCGAGAACCGATGCGGCCAGGGAAAAGTGGGAGCCCGCATAGGTCTGAGCAAAACCGTTGGTCGCGGCAACGGCGACCTCGGCGCGGCCCCACCCGGCTTCCGCACCCTCGGAATTGGTGACACCGGGCACGGCGCGTGCCGCTTCTTCCGCTTCGTTAGCCCAGGCAACCAAGGTCTCCGCCGAAGGCTCGCTATCGTCGCAAATATCGAGCGAGGGGATGTCGGTTGCGATCTGGTTCGCATCTGCCAGGCCGCAATAAGGGTCTTCCGGGACCGACCGCGCCATGGCGACGGCCCGGGTGACGATCTCCTCCAGCGCCTCGGCGGTCATGTCCGACGACGAGACGATGGCTTGCTGATGGCCGACAAACACCCGTAGCCCGATATCGGAACTCTCGGATCGTTCGAGCTTTTCCGGGTTCCCCAGCCGTTGGGAGACCGATAAAGAAACGCTGTCCACATAAACCGCATCGGCGCTTTCGGCGCCGGCCTGGGTCGCCTTGGCGAGGAGGTCGGTCAAAAGATTGAGTGGGTCCTGCGGGGTGCTCATAATGTCTATTTCCAAATCGGCTTGCCGGATCCCGGGAGGCCGAGACGGTCCCAGTCGGCGGGAATTTTTTCGATGACCTCGTCGGACATCCTGATTTTGCGGCCCCACTCCCGGTTTGTCTCCGGTGGTATTTTGTTGGTGGCGTCGAGGCCGATCTTGCCGCCGAGCCCCGAGACAGGGGATGCAAAGTCGAGATAGTCGATGGGGGTGCCTTCCACAAGCGTAATGTCGCGCACCGGGTCCATTCGGGTCGAGATCGCCCACATCACATCTTTCCAATCCCGGGCATTGATATCGTCGTCAACGACAATGACGAACTTGGTGTACATGAACTGCTTCAGATACGACCAGACGGCCATCATGATCCGCTTGGCGTGGCCAGGATAGGATTTGCGGATCGAGACGACGGCAATGCGGTAGGAGCATCCCTCCGGCGGCAGCCAGAAATCGACGATCTCGGGAAATTGTTGGACCAGCAGGGGAATGAACACCTCATTCAACGCCTCGCCCAGCACCGACGGCTCATCGGGGGGGCGGCCGGTAAAGGTCGAGAGGTAGATCGGATCGCGCCGCATGGTCATCGCACTGACCGTGAAGACGGGGAAGGTCTCCACCCCATTATAATAGCCGGTATGGTCGCCATAAGGGCCCTCGGGCGCTGTTTCCGAGAGCGAAACATGCCCTTCGAGCACGATTTCGGCTTCGGCGGGGACTTTCAGCGGCACCGTCTTGCAATCGACCAGGGATAATTTCTCGCCCCGTAACAATCCGGCGAACTGGTATTCGGACAGGGTTTCCGGGACCGGCGCGACGGCGGCGACAATGGTCGCCGGATCGGCGCCGATCACCACCGCGCAGGGGATCGAGCTCGCCGTGCCCTCTTTGGCTTTTGCATGATGTTGCGCGCCGCCACGGTGTCTGAGCCACCGCATGATCGTCTTGTCCTTGCCTAAAACCTGCATTCGGTAGATGCCGATATTGAACTTATCCGAGCCGCCGTCGGCCGGGTCCTGGGTGACGACCAGCGGCCAGGTGATCAACGGCGCGGGCTCATCCGGCCAGCAGCCTTGCACGGGCAACATGCCGAGATCGATCTGATCTCCCGTGAGCACAATCTCCTGACAAGCAGCGCTGCGAACGGTTTTCGGCCGCATCGTAAGCGCTTTTTTCGCCATCGGAAGTTTGTCGAGAGCGTCGCGGATGCCTGCGGGCGGCTCCGGCTGGCGCAAAAAGGCAAGGGTCTCGCCTAATTCGCGGAGGGTCTCGGGCGTCTGTTCCATTGCCGACGCCACCCGGTCGACGGTGCCGAACAGGTTCACCAGCACCGGCATGCTCTGTTTTCGGCCTTGCCCGTCGACGACGTTTTCAAACAACACCACCGGGCCTTTT
>JAQCKY010000062.1 GCA_027592155.1 Pseudomonadota bacterium | reverse complement strand
AAAGCGGGTCATATTTCGCCATGCCCTGCGCAACGCGATGATCCCGGTCGTTACCATTATTGCCCTTGATTTTGGGTTCCTATTTTCCGGCGCGCTGATCGTCGAGACGATATTCGCCTTCCCCGGCATGGGAAAACTGATCTTTGATTCCATCATGGGCAATGATTTCAATCTTGCGCTCGTGGCCCTGATGTTTGCCACGGTGCTGACGCTCACCGGAAATCTTTTGGCCGATCTTGCCTATGCCTGGCTCGATCCTCGGATTTCCTACCAATGAGCAATTCTGTGCTTACCGTCTCGGATGCACCGCTGCAGTCGGCGATGGCGTTGGCACGCCGACGGTTTCTGAAACATAAGATGGCGGTCGGCAGCGCCGTCCTTATTGTGGCTCTCGCGTTATTGGCAATCGGCGCACCGCTGTTCGAGATGCTGTTAGGAATTGATGCCAGCAAGGTCAATCTGCTCGGCCGGTTTTCTCCTCCCTCGGCGCAACATCCCCTGGGGACCGACGAACTGGGCCGGGATCTACTGATCCGTCTTCTCGCCGGTGGTCAAGTCTCCCTTCTGGTCGGACTCGTCACGGCAATTGGGGCCGCGGTCATCGGCACCATCATCGGTCTTTGGGCCGGATATTTCGGTGGGCGATTGGATGCGATCCTGATGCGGTTCACCGACGGCATCATCGCGCTACCTCTCCTGCCGCTCCTGATCGTACTCGCGGCGATTGACCTCAATAAACTCGGCCTGCCACCGGCAATTGTTCAGTCCGAAAATGTCAGTATGTTCCGCATCATTATTATCGTGGCACTTGTCGGCTGGACGACAGTTGCCCGGTTGGTTCGCGGCGCAGCGCTCAGCCTCCGGGAACGTGATTTCGTACAGGCCGCGATCGTTCAAGGCGCAAGTGCCGGGCGGATTATGTTCGTCCATTTGCTGCCCAATCTATTTTCGCCAATCGTCGTCGCGACGACACTCTCCGTCGGCAATGTGATTCTCCTCGAATCTGTTTTGAGCTTTCTCGGTCTCGGCATCCAACCGCCGATTCCGAGTTGGGGAAATCTCCTGACCAATGCCCAAGAACAGATCTTCAGCGCACCACAATTGGCGATCTACCCGGGCTTGCTGATTTTTCTGACGGTGTTCGCCTTTAATTTTTTGGGCGATGGATTGCAAGACGCCCTCGACCCCCGCTCCGAAAGCTGACCCTAGGTAACCCAAAAGGAACGATGCGAATTGTGTCTGTTCCAGCAATCAACGATAATTATCTAAGGGATCCAGATCGATGGCATCCCAATTGAGGATAGTGCCATGGGACAAGTGCCAAATTCGACCGCACAACGCGATATCGACAGTTTCCTTCATCCCTATACCAATCTGAAGACTCATCAGGAAACCGGGCCGCTGGTGATCTCCCGCGGCGAAGGTGTCCGGGTCTATGACGAACAGGGCAAAGGCTATATCGAGGCGATGTCGGGCCTGTGGTGTACGTCGCTGGGGTTCAATCAGCAAAGGCTGGTCGATGCCGCGACAAAGGCCATGACCGAGCTCCCCAACTATCATGTGTTCAGCGGAAAATCCCATGAGCCGGGCATCACGCTCGCCGAGATGCTGCTGGAGCGCTCACCGGTCCCAATGTCGAAGGTGTTCTTCGCCAATTCCGGCTCCGAGGCCAATGACACGGCAATGAAAATTGTGTGGTACGTCAACAATGCCTGGGGCCGACCTGAGCGTAAGAAAATCATCTCCCGGGAGAAAGCCTACCATGGCGTCACGATTGCCTCCGCGAGCCTAACCGGATTAGCCAATAATCACCGCGATTTCGATCTGCCGATCGATCGTGTCATCCACACGTCCTGTCCCCATTATTATCGGTACGGTCGTGACGGCGAAAGCGAAGAGGCCTTTGCCGCCCGTTGCGCGGACGAACTCGAAAATCTGATCATCGCCGAGGGACCGGAAACGATTGCCGCCTTCTTCGCGGAACCCGTCATGGGCGCCGGCGGGGTTATCGTGCCCCCGACCGGCTATTTCGAGAAGATACAGGCGGTCCTCAAGAAATACGATATCTTGTTCGTCGTCGATGAAGTGATTTGCGGGTTCGGACGAACAGGCAAGATGTTCGGCAGTGAGGCTTTCGACCTGAAACCGGACATTATTACGGTATCCAAGGCCCTGTCATCGGGTTACATCCCGATCTCAGCGGTGTTGATCTCCGAGACGGTTTTTCAAGGCATGGTCACCGAAAGCGAGAAGATCGGGATATTCGGCCACGGCTTTACCTTTGGCGGCCACCCGGTTCCCGCATCCGTCGCCGTTGAAACATTGAAAATCTATGACGATATGAACATCTTAGAGCAAGTGAACAGCGTCGCCCCGACCCTGCAGGATGGGCTCCGCGAATTGGCCGATCATCCATTGGTTGGTGAGGCCCGGGGCATCGGACTGGTCGGTGGGCTGGAGCTGGTCAAAAATAAGGAGACGAAAGAACCGTTTGATAGCGCTTTAGGGGTTGGGGCCCGGCTGATGGCCTTTGCCCAAGAAAACGGCCTGATTACACGGGCGTTGGGCGATACGAAACTCATTCCTCGGCCCTTGATTATCAGCCGCGAAGACATTGAGACGGTTCTGGAGATTACGAAACGATGCCTCGACGAAACGATGGACTGGGTTGGGAATAGCACCCGGACCTGACCGTTAACAAATAAGAACCTCTTTTGGGCCATTTTGACCAAAGACTCGTATAGTTTATGATGCGCCCCTAAGAACCGCCAAGCGCTCAAGGCGGAGGGAAATGGGAAAGACCGATGACGATAGATTACGAACAATTTTTTGCCGACAAGGTCGGAGACCTTAAATCCGAAGGCCGGTACCGGGTATTTACGGATTTGGAACGACAGGTCGGACGCTTCCCTCGGGCAACCAATCACCGCGCCGGTGGACCGGCGGAGATCACCGTTTGGTGCTCTAACGATTATCTCGGCATGGGCCAACATCCGCTCGTCCTTCAAGCGATGCATGATGCGCTGGATACGACAGGCGCTGGTGCTGGCGGGACACGCAACATATCGGGGACCAACCATTTCCACGTGCTGCTTGAGGAAGAACTAGCGGACCTCCATGGAAAACCGGCCGCGCTCGTGTTCGGTTCGGGTTATGTCGCGAACCTGACAACGCTCAGCACGATTGGATCTTTACTGCCCAACAGCATTATTTTCTCCGACGAGTTGAATCACAATTCGATGGTTGCCGGCATCCGTCATTCGCGGACCGACAAAAAAATCTTCAAACATAACGACGTGGACGATCTGGAACGCATGCTCAAAGAGGTCGATCCCGATCGCCCGAAAATCATCGCGTTCGAATCCGTCTATTCCATGGATGGCGATATCGGCAAGATCGAAGCCTTCTGCGACCTCGCCGATAAATACGGTGCGCTGACCTTCATCGATGAAGTGCATGCGGTCGGCATGTACGGCCTGCGCGGTGCCGGCGTTGCCGAGCGCGAAGGCTTGATGGACCGTATCGATATCATTCAGGGCACGCTGGCCAAAGCGTTCGGCGTTGTCGGTGGCTACATAACCGGCTCCGAGGCAATGTGCGATTTCGTGCGATCTTATGGCGATGGCTTTATCTTCTCGTCATCGATGCCGCCGGCGGTCGCCGCCGGGGCGCTCGCCAGCGTAAAGCACCTCAAGGAGCACAACGAGATTCGTGAGCAGCACCAGGAACGTGCGGAGACCTTAAAGCGCCGCTTTGCGGAGGCAGGCATTCCCGTTATGCCGTCTGAAAGTCACGTTGTCCCCGTCTTGGTGGGTGATCCTGTACTTTGCAAACAGGCCAGCGATGAGCTCCTGTCCGACTACGGCATTTATGTCCAGCCGATCAACTATCCAACGGTCCCTCGCGGAACTGAGCGGCTTCGCTTCACGCCGACGCCGCTTCATGATGACGCCATGATGGATGACTTGATTAAGGCCATGACCAGCATTTGGAGTCGGCTTGGCCTAAAAGCAGCCGCCTAACCGAGCACACAAGATTCAATAAAATGTGTAACGCCTTGCAGTAGCGTTAGCGCTCCGAATACGGCACATTGCGGCATGTTTGCCGATAATACCCTCACCCCACGCGAAGCCATCCGGCTTTGCGCCCTCGGTATCCTCGCGGATACGGCTATCCGGTACGACGACCTCGCTGCCGCCGTCCGCCATTTCGTGAGCCGTATTGCCGGCCCCTCGGTGGAGCTAATGAGCGAATCGATTGAGCTGCTGCGTTATGAAGGGTTGACCGAGGCAACGGATGCCCACGAGACCGACGCAGGCCCGGAACTCCGTATCACAGAAGAGGGCCGCGAGGCGCTCCGCACCCTCCTCTGCGCAAATCTCCGCGCCGGTGGCAGTGACCTCAATGAACTGGTGATGGCACTAAAGTTCCGTTTTCTTCACCTCCTGCCGCTGGACGATCAAGACCTGCAATCGGAAATTTTTATGGAGGCCTGTGAGACGGAACTCGCGCGGCTGGAAGACCTTCGCGACCATCATGCCGAGGATCGGGGTCATCTGGTTGAGTGGCTGACCTATGAAATCGAACGATTGGAGGACAGGCTACGCTGGCTGGAGGCCTTTCGCGCTAAGGTATCATCCGGAGAAGAGCGCTAGAACATATGCTGGCCGCCGGTGACCCAGAGCTCGGTCCCGGTTACATAAGCCGCATCGTCGGAACATAAATAGAAGATCGAGCGGGCAACGTCATCCGCCGTGCCCATGCGATTGAGCGGAATGCGGGGAATCAGGACTTCATATTCCGGTTGGATCATTTCGGTCTCGATCTCGCCCGGACAGACGGCGTTTACCCTTACATTCAATGCCGAAAACTCATTAGCCATTTCCCGCGTCAACGCGGAAAGCGCCGCCTTGGAAATAGAATAGGCGGAACCGGCAAAGGGGTGAATTTTATGTCCCGCGATGGAGGTCACATTGACGATGGCGCCATCGCCTTTGTGCAGGGCAGACGCGAATCCGCGCCCCAGCTTCAACGGGGCATAAAAATTGATCTCGAAGACGTCCCGCCAGGCATCGATATCACCGTTGAGGCATCCCAAGCGTTCCTTGTTGGGGGACTTTGGAGATAAGCCGGCATTGTTTACCAGTGCATGGAGCGGCTTGCCGTCCAATGCCTTGGTTGCCTGGCCGATGAGTTCGGTGATGCCGTCCGCATTTCCTAGATCCGCTGGGATGTGTGTCGTCCATCTCGGATCGCGACCGCATTCGGGGGGCGCCTCGTCGCGGGAACAGGTGATAATTTCCCAATCCCGGTCAAAAAACAGCCGTGCCGTGGCGTGGCCAATTCCCCGGCTAGCCCCGGTGATGATGGCGGTTTTTCTTGCGTCGGTCATATAGATAGGATGGGGACTAACGTCAGTGCGACATTAAAACCGGGATCGCCGCATGCTCAATGACATGGCGGGTGACGCCACCGAGAATAATTTGAATCATCCGGCTGTGAGTGTAGGCCCCTGTTACCAGAAGATCGACGTTTTCCTCTGCACACATCCCCAAAATAGCCTCACCGACCGTGTTATTATTGAGCGAGACCTCCCGTCGGTGCGCATCGACGCCGTGCCATTGAAGATGAGCGCGTAGCTCTGTCCCCCTCAACCGCGCTGAGGATCGCTCCGTCGCGACCGCCGTTATCAGGACTTCATCGGCGGCCTTCAAAAACGGCAACGCATTGGAGACCGCCCGAGCGGCCTGAGCACTGCCGTTCCAAGCGACCGCGACTTTCTTACCAAAATTTTCAGGGACGGTCGGTGGGGCCAGAAGAACGGGCTTGGTGGTCTCAAAAATTGCGGCGTGTAAGGTCATCAAAACGGGGCGATCGACCTCGGCGGATGGACGGCCGACGACGATCATATCTGTACGCCGTCCCCGATAGGCAATCACTTCGTCTTCGCGGCCAACTTCCTGACGCCAAGAGATTGACGCGCCCTCGACAAAGGGGCCCTCCTCGACCACCGGAATGCTATGGGCAGCGCGGAATTCTTCATACATTACCTGCGCGGCCTTGGAGCGGTCAGAAGCGTCTTTATCGGCAAGATCGATCATTTCTTCGATCATGGCGCCGGACATACCTTCACCGAGCAAGGGCACGGCTTCTTTTGAATCGGCTTGCACGTGAAATACCTCGATATGGGCCGATTGAGCCGAAGCGACTTTGTAAGCGGCTTCAAGCGCGGATTTTCCCGCCGCGCTGCCGTCGAGGGGTACGAGTATGCTCTTAATTGACATGATGTCTCCCGGTCTCAAAAAATTCCCAAATCGATTTAATCGTTATTTTTCTGAACTATAGCCTGTTTCGCACCGATGCGCAGGGAATTTGTCGGTGCCCGAAAGAACAATCCTCAGGTTTGGATCTCATCACGGCGTTCATCGACACCCTCCGGGTCCTGATGAATAAGCACCTCAGCATTGGGGAAAGCTTCTTCGACGTCATACATTACCGCATCGCCGATTTCGTGGGCTTCCATGAGAGAGATATCTTTATCCATTTCAACATGAAGCTGGATAAACTGATTCGGTCCCGAGGACCGTGTCCGCATATCATGAACCGAGTGCACCTTGGGATGGCGCAGCACAATCTCCTTTATTTTCGCGCGCTCTTCGTCGGGTAATTCCCGATCCATGAGTTGATCGTAAGCTTCGCGCCCAATCGCCACAGCGCCCCATCCCATATAGCCGACGATCAAGATGGCAAAAATCGGATCGGCCCTGCCCCACCCAATTTGCGTCGACAGGATGAGGGAAACGATCACCGCGACATTGACGAGGATATCGACCCGGTAATGCACCGAGTCCGCCTTAATAGCGAGCGATCCGGTGCGCCGGACAACGTACGCTTGAAAGGCCACCAGCCCGATGGTCAGGACGGTCGCGATCCCCATAATCGCGATTCCCAGTTCACCCTGAAAGACCGGCTTCTCGTAAAGCAATCGCTCGACTGCCTGCAAAATTAGGAACACGCCCGATCCGGCGATAAACATAGCCTGCCCGAGACCGGCAAGGGACTCGGCTTTGCCATGACCATATCGGTGCTCATGGTCCGCCGGCTGAAGCGCGTGGCGTACGGCCAAAAGGCTGACCATCGATGCCCCGGCATCGAGCAACGAATCAACCAAAGACGATAACAGGCTGACCGAATCGGAGACCAGCCAGGCACCCAATTTCGCTATCGTCAGAATAACGGCGACGGACACAGACGCATATGTCGCCGCCTTCATGAGACGCGCGGCCTCCGCCGATGGAGTGGTATTCGATTTCGTATTTTCCGCCAAAACTTCCCCCCAACTTACGGGTAAAGGCGTTCCTTGCTCCACCCGTCGTCGGTCCGAGTATACACAATGCGATCATGCAGTCGAAACCTGCGCTCCTGCCAAAATTCGATCTGTTCCGCCGCCACCCGATACCCCTCCCAGAATTCCGGGCGGGGCACCTGACCGATGGCAAATTTCGCCGTATATTCGGCAATGCGTTTTTCGAACTCGAAGCGGCCCCTCATCGGTTGAGATTGCTTGGAGGCCCAGGCGCCGATTTGGCTGGCGCGGCTTCGTGTCGAAAAATAGGCGTCGGATTCCTCCGGCCCTATTTTTTCGACAGGCCCCATTACACGGACCTGGCGGGCTTTCGAGCGCCAATAAAAGCAGAGTGCGCCGTAGGCCTTTGCCGCGAGTTGCCGGCCCTTCGTGCTCTCGGAATTGGTGTAAAACACGAATCCCCGCTCGTCGGCCCCCTTCAGAAGAACCATACGGACATCTGGACGGCCTTCCGGGGTAACGGTTGCCAACGCCATGGCGTTCGGGTTAATCCCTTCGCTCTCCTCAGCCTCGGCAATCCATGTTTCAAACTGCCGAATCGGATCGTCCGTATCCAGATCTATATTTTCGTCCATCAATCCCTGCCAAATTGCCGCCACATTTTGAAGATAGCTGTGACCGCTGACACAGCCAAACAGCGACGGAACTAGTACAATCCAACCGTTAGATGGTACTATACCCATCGGCAGAATGCGCTAAGATTACGGGAATAACTCCCCTCCCGAATAATTGCTATATACGAGGAAAATTCAAATGAAATTCACACGGACAGTCGCCGTCCTGCTCGTCGCAAGTTTTACACTTGCCGCTTGCGCGCAAGATCAAGGTGGAAAGCAAACCGTCGGAACACTGCTCGGCGCCGGGTCCCTTACAAGGACTTGATCGCAGCTCGGTGGCGGTAAGGGACAACTCCTTGCGGTTGCCGTCGGCGCGCTTGGCGGGGCTCTTCTCGGGAGTGAACTTGGCCGCAGTTTGGATGACAATGACAAGATGCGGGCCGCAAAGACCCAGCAGGTCGCGCTCGAATCGAACCGGTCCGGACAAGCCTCCAATTGGGTCAACCCCGATTCCGGTCATTCCGGAAAGGTCGTTCCGCAACAAGCCTACACCCGTGCCTCCGGCGAAACCTGCCGCAATTATGAGCATACAGTTACGATAGAGGGGCGTTCAGAGGTTGTCACCGGCACCGCGTGCCGCCAGCCGGATGGGACCTGGCGGGCCGTCAACTAGCGGCTGATTTTCATCAGATACGGTTCGGCTTCGTCAATTTCACCCAACTGTCATGATTTTAGTCGAACATGCCTGACCTTTTCTTTATGCTTCCCGCGAATCGCTTGAACTGCGCACCAAAATAACGGGGG
>JAQCKY010000061.1 GCA_027592155.1 Pseudomonadota bacterium | reverse complement strand
CGCTTCATTGGACCCGGAGTTTTACCCGCCGCTTCAACCAATCGGCGTTGCTGGCCAAGGTGGTGGCGCGGCATGGGGATATCGAGTTTTTGCCGGAGGTTCTGACCCGCCATCGCCGCACGCCGTCCCAAGGGCGGCTCAACGCCGGGGCTCGTCAGCGCAACGTGCAGGGCGCTTTCAGGGTGCCCGAACGATACCGGGATACCGTCAAGGGAAAGCGGGTCCTTTTGGTCGACGACGTACTCACCACCGGGGCGACGGTTTCGGCTTGCGCGGGCGTTTTACGACGTGCGGGCGCAGTCGGTGTGGACGTCTTGACCGTCGCGCGTGTGGTCCGGGAGACGCAGTAGGCGCCCAATGACACAGTCGTGACTCGCTTGCCAAGAGCGGTGGAATATATTTAAACAGCTGATAATAACCTTTACGGGAGAAGATCGTGGCCGAGATCGATATCTATACCTCGCCATTTTGCGGCTTCTGTTATGCCGCAAAGAGCTTGCTGACAAAGAAGGGCGCGGACTTCAACGAGATCGACATCACCTTTCACCCGAGCAAAAAGGGTGAAATGTTACACCGCGCCAACGGCAGCCATAAGGTGCCGCAAATATTTATCAACGGCGAACATGTCGGCGGGTGCGACGAACTGCACGCGCTGGACGCCGCCGGCAAACTGGACCCGATGTTGTCCGCCGCACCCTGAATAAATTAGGGAGGCCTGGTTTTCGTTGAGGCCGAATAAAGAGAGGTAATGACCATGTCGCAACGCTTCACCGCCGCCTGTATCCAGACAAACAGCGAACGCGACATCCTCCCTAACATCGAGACGACCCTAGGCCTGATCAGAGCGGCGCGGGATGCCGGGGCGGACCTGATCACCATGCCCGAATGCGTCACGCTGATGGAGCCCAACCGGGAGTTGCTCCAGCAAAAGGTTCCGGCCGAAGCCGATCATCCGGCCATCGAAGCCTATGCCATCGCCGCCCGCGAAACCGGTGCCTGGATTCTGGCCGGGTCGCTGGCCATCAAACTAGACGACGGCATGATCGCCAATCGCAGCTATCTGTTTTCCAGCGACGGCGATGTGCTTGCGACCTATGACAAGATTCATATGTTCGATGTCGATCTCGGGGACGGCGATTATTATCGGGAGTCCGAGACGTACGCGCCGGGCAGCCAAGCAGTTATCGCCGAAACACCCTGGGGCCGGATGGGGATGACGATCTGCTACGATGTTCGTTTTCCGTACTTATACCGGGAACTCGCGCAGGCCGGCGCCGACTTCATCGCGATCCCCGCCGCCTTTACCAAAGTTTCCGGCGAAGCCCATTGGCATGTTCTGCAGCGCGCCCGCGCCATCGAGAATGGCTGCTTCATCCTTGCCGCCGCCCAGACCGGGACCCATGCCGATAACCGCCAGACCTACGGGCATTCCCTGATCGTCGATCCATGGGGCAAAATCTTGGCAGACGCCGGCGAAGATGTCGGCTTCATCACCGCCGAGATCGACCTTGCCGAGGTCGCCGAAGCCCGACGGAAAATCCCCGCCCTGACCCATGACCGGCCGTTTAGCCTGAGTTCGAATTCGTCGGATCGCCGAGCCAACCGGAAGGGTAAAGGGGCGGAGGTAATCCATCCTCGGTTTGGAAATCGTTCCTGACCGCGCAAATTCTCTGAATAGCGGCCGGGCGTCGCGCTGAAACGGTTCCGTTCTCATAAGCCACAATGTGACAGCGCTCGGCGACAGCCTCTAATAGCTCGCCGGGCTTCAGCAGGAATTCCGGTCTCCGCGGACGGCCGAATTCCCCATTGCCGGTCGCGAAAGTCTGATAAATCAGCACGCCGCCCGGCGCCACGGCCTCGACAATATCCGATAAGATCAGGCGGTGGAGGTAGTTGGTTACCACGATGCCCGCGAAGCGCCGGGCGCCGAGAGGCCAGGGTGAGCCGTCCTCCAGATCATGGGCAATCGTCTCGATGCGATCGTCGGGTTTCAAAGCAGCGATATCTTTATCCAGCGCCGTCACGGGATGACCTCGCGCCGCCAGATACCGGCTGTGGCGGCCTCGCCCGCAGGCAAGATCGAGCACGGCGCCGCCTGCGGCGATCAGCGGTGCAAACCGAGCGACCCATTCCATCGGCAGATCGCTGTCGTGGTGGCATTTTTCAGTTTCGGGCATATATACCCCTAAACCCTTTAGATACTTGGCAAACAGGCCGTTCTGCGATTAATGTCCAGGCCACATAGTGATGCACTGCAATGATTTTATATAAACTCAAATGCTCGGACGATCACGTCTTCGAGGCTTGGTTCAAGGACAGTACGTCTTTCGACCGCCAAGCCAAGCGCAAGGTCGTGGAATGTCCGGTTTGCGGCGACACCAAGGTCAAAAAGGCCTTGATGGCGCCCCGCTTGTCCAAATCTTCCGGCAAGAGCGGCAGCAAGATGGAGCGTATCCACGCCCGCGTGGCCGAAGTGGAAGCCGCGATGAGCAAACTCCGCAAAGAAGTTACTGAAAATTGCGAATATGTCGGCGACAAATTCCCCGATGAAGCGCGCGCCATCCATTACGGCGACGCCGAGGATCGCGGTATTTACGGTGAAGCAACGATCGAAGACGCCGCCGCACTCGCGGAAGAAGACATCAAGGTTTTTGCCGTTCCCGGAAAGCGGCGCAAAGACGCCTGACGATGATCGCTGTCATCTTTGAAGTCATCCCCAAGCCCGGTAAAAGTGACCGCTATTTCGATCTTGCCGGTCAACTCCGCCCCACGCTTGAGAAGATCGATGGCTTCATTTCCGTCGAGCGTTTCCAAAGCGTCAGCGAAGAAGGCAAGTTCGTGTCCCTGTCCTTTTGGCGCGACCAAGAAGCCGTCGAAGCCTGGTACCGGGTCGAGGGACACAAAGCCGCCCAAGATGAGGGGCGGTCGGATATCTTTCTCGATTACCGCATCCGGGTCGCAGAGGTTTTTCGGGACTACGATCTGGCCGGCGGGCGGGCGTCAGTAACCGATTAGACCGTCAATTCGGTCTGCGTCTGGCCACCGCCATATAGTTGACGCCGAGATCGCCGCTTAACTCCCATTCATTGCGCCGCAGATTGTAGCTCAACCCACTGATCGCGCTGACATCGAGGCCGGCGCGGCGGAGATAACCACTGAGTTCCGACGGGCGGACAAATTTCCGCCAATCATGGGTCCCCGGTGGAACCCAGCGCAGAACATATTCGGCACCGACCTTGCCCAAGGCCAGAGATTTCAGAGTCCGGTTCAAGGTCGCCATAAACATCAAGCCGCCGGGCGCCACCAGTTCCGCGCAAATGGCAACAAAAACGGCCGGATCAGGAACATGCTCGATGACCTCCATATTGAGAACGATATCGAACTGGGCCCCCTCGCGAGCCAGGTCCTCTCCCAACGCACAGCGATAGGTAATATCCAATCCGCCGGCGGCAGCGTGGTCCGCCGCCGCCTCGATATTCTCAGGGGCCGCGTCGATGCCGGTGACGGCCGCGCCAAGCCGGGCCATCGGCTCGGATAATAATCCACCGCCGCAGCCCAGGTCGAGAACACGCAGCCCCACCAATGGCGTTGGGCCAAAGGCGTCCCGCGTGAAAATCGAACAGGCGTTGTCGCGAATAAATGTAAGACGCGCCGGGTTAATTCTGTGGAGCGGCGCAAAATCCCCTTCCGGATCCCACCAGGCGTCGGCGCGAACGGCAAACTGTGCAACCTCGGCGGCAGAAGCGGTTCCACCGGGTCTAATATCGATATCATCAGCGTTATTCATGACCGTAACCGGGATATTTCCACGATTGTGGGGTTGATAGGAGCCTAATCTGTTCGAAATCCACTATGTTTTCAACGGTCTCCGCAAACAACGGCTATGCGCTGTCCCTTGCGTCACGGGGCATCACCGGTTATTTATACGCCCCCGATTGGGGGCCCCAGGACCGTTTCAAGACACCTGTCGGCTGCGGAACCATGAGTTGTCCGTTGGCGCCGTTGTAGTTTGGGCGCCTCCGCGATGAGGAAAATCCACGATGGCACGCCTTGTCCAAAAATTCGGCGGCACCTCTGTCGCCGATGTCGACTGCATCAAGAATGCCGCCCTTCGCGTGAAAGCCGAGGTGGACGCCGGGCATCATGTTGCCGTCATCGTGTCGGCCATGGCCGGCGTGACCAATCAAATGGTCGATCTGGTGAATCAAATGGGCGAACTGCCCGATGCCCGTGAATATGATTCCGTTGTCTCTTCCGGAGAACAGGTTACCGCTGGTTTGATGGCCCTTGCCCTGCAGGATCTCGGCCTCATGGCACGATCCTGGCTGGGATGGCAGGTGCCGATCCGTAGCGACACCCAACACGCCAAGGCCCGGTTGATGGATATCGAGGTCGAGGAAATAGGCACCCGGCTTGACCGGGGCGAGATTGCCGTCATTGCCGGCTTTCAAGGTATTGGCGCGGATAACCGGATAACGACCCTGGGCCGGGGCGGCTCCGACATCAGCGCGGTCGCCATGGCGGGCGCCTTGGGGGCGGAGCGCTGCGACATTTATACGGATGTGGATGGGGTCTATACCACCGACCCCCGGATCGTTCCGAAAGCGCAGAAGATCGATAAAATCACCTACGAAGAGATGCTGGAGATGGCATCCCTCGGCGCCAAGGTACTCCACACCCGGTCCGTGGAACTGGCCATGAAGATGGGGGTACGCCTGCAGGTACGCTCTACCTTCGTGCCGGATGATGGAACTTTCGTTGTTAGCGAGGATGAGATTGTGGAACAGCAAGAAGTCAGCGGCGTGACCTACAGCCGCGACGAGGCAAAAATTACGTTGCTGCGCGTTTCCGATAACCCGGGCGTGGCGGCGAACATTTTCGGGCCCTTAGCCGATGCCAATGTCAATGTGGATATGATCGTCCAGAATGTGTCAGAAAACGGTAAAACAACTGATTTAACATTCACGGTCACACGCACGGATTTGAAAAATGCCGTCAGCGTACTGGAGGCTCATAAGGGTGAGATTGAGTATGATAATCTGACTGCAGACGACGGCGTCGCGAAAATTTCAGTGGTCGGGGTCGGTATGCGAAGCCACGCCGGCATTGCACAGAAGATGTTCCAAGCGCTTGCCGAGAAGGGTATCAATATCCAGGTGATTTCGACATCGGAGATCAAAGTGAGCGTCTTGGTGGATGAAGAATATACCGAGTTGGCGGTCCGTGCCCTGCACACGGTCTATGGACTAGACGCCGACTAACCGACGAAGCTTTTCCAACCAGGGATTTGCTTATCTCTGCCCCGGCAAAAAATATTCCGGGTAACTGATCAAACGACGGCAGGAGACATAGAATCTCCGCCACACATTGAAGACTGGCCGCCGCTCTTTGGAGCTGCTCTCAGGGGAAAGACATATGGGGCTTCCGCCTCTAACGACGAGCTCGCGGCGCCTTCTGGCGCGGTTACGCGATGTGATGGCCGGACCGGGCACGCCCCAGGAGCGTCTGGACCGGATCGTCCGCTTGATCGCGTCCGATATGGTCTCCGAAGTTTGCTCCGTCTATGTCCTTCGGGCCGGCGAAGTCCTGGAACTCTATGCGACAACCGGTTTGCGTTCGACGGCTATTCACCAAACCCGGCTTGGGGTCGGCGAAGGTTTGGTCGGCTATATCGCAAGTCAGGCACGTCCTCTCGCGGCCGCCAATGCGCAAGAGCATCCCAATTTTGTGTTCCGGCCGGAAACCGGCGAAGAAGATTACCAGTCGCTGTTGGGCGTTCCCATATTGCGCGGCGGACGGGTTCATGGCGTCTTGGTCGTTCAGAATAGAACCCATCGACGATATACCGATGAAGAGACGGAAACTTTAGAGACCGTCGCGATGGTGGTCGCGGAACTCGTCGCCGGCGGCCGCCTCATGGGCCGGGATGAACGTCATGCCCTTGATGGCGACTCGTTGCTGCCCATCACAATCCACGGCGTGCGGCTGAACGGTGGCTTGGCGATTGGCGAGGCTGTCCGCCACGAACCGCATCTCACCATTCAGCGTCTGGTTGCCGATGACGTGGATGTCGAGTTATCGCGCCTGGAGGAGGCCGTTGCGGAAATGCACGGCGCGCTCGATGCGATGCTCGCCGATCGCAAGATGGTGGGTGAAGGCGAACACCGCGATATCCTCGAAACCTACCGCATGATTGCCGAAGATGCCGGCTGGCTGTCCCGCATCTCAGACGCCATCGGCGGTGGCCTGACCGCGGAGGCGGCGGTCGAGAGGGTTCACAGCGACACCCGGGCCCGATTCCGAAATCAATCGGATCCGTATCTGCGGGAACGGCTTCACGATTTTGACGACCTCGCCAACCGCCTGCTGCAACATTTGCTCGGCAACAATGGCAACGGGAGCATGGAGGACCTGCCCGACAACATCATCCTCTTTGCCCGCACGATGGGTCCGGCGGCGCTTCTCGATTACGACCGCCGCAAGCTCAAAGGCCTGGTTTTGGAAGATGGTTCGGCGACAACCCACGTCGCCATTGTCGCCCGCGCCTTGGATATTCCCGTTCTCGGACATGCAAAAGATGTCCTGGAGAAAGTGGAGCCCTTCGATTCCGTCATTATCGACGCCGACAATGCCCAGGTTTTGATCCGCCCCGAAGACGATGTGCATGAGACTTTCTCGGCGACCCTGAAGACGCGGGTTCAACGCATGGCGGCCTACGCATCGCTTAAAGATGTCTCAGCGGTGACCAAGGACGGGATCGAGATTTCGCTCAACATCAACGCAGGACTGATTTCCGACGTCGATAACCTCGAAGAGACAGGGGCTGACGGGATTGGATTATATCGGACGGAGATCCCGTTCTTGAACCTGACGGAGATGCCCGACGTCGATAAACAGGCTGAGATCTACACCAAGATCATCGAGCAGGCAGATGGCAAACCCGTCATCTTCCGAACCCTCGATGTTGGCGGCGACAAGAATTTACCATACTGGAGCGACGCCGGCGACGAGAACCCCGCCATGGGCTGGCGGGCCATACGGGTCACGCTCGACCGGCCGGTGCTGCTGCGCCATCAACTCCGTGCTCTCATCCGGGCCAGTGACGGCAGGCCACTTTCCATTATGTTCCCGATGATCACGGAAGTCGCAGAATTCGATGCGGCGCGTGCCCTGCTTGATCGAGAGCTTAAGCTCGCCAAGGAGCGGGGGCGTAATATTCCGGAAACGCTGCGCGTCGGAACAATGCTGGAGGTCCCCGCCCTCGCCTTTCAGATGCCGGCCCTCTTGAAGCGGGTCGACTTTCTATCCATTGGCAGCAACGATCTCTTTCAGTTCCTCTTCGCCAGCGACCGCGGCAGCCCGCGCATCGGCGACCGATACGATCCGCTGTCGCCCGCGGGCCTTTCCTTTCTCAGCCAACTCGTCGATCAAGCCGGTGCCGGCGGCGTTCCGATTGGATTATGTGGTGAGATGGCCGGCCGTCCGCTGGATGCCATGGCATTGATCGGCATTGGTATTCGAAATCTTTCGATGACGCCGTCATCGATCGGTCCTGTCAAAACCATGATCCGCAGCCTTTCGCAGGGTAGTCTTGAGCGCTATTTGGACACCCTCAAAGACGTCGCGGAACATAGCTTGCGCGAACAGCTCAGAAGTTTTGCGCGGGACCATGGTGTCGAAATCTAAAATTACCGGTTAGCTGTTGATTCTGAATGATAACTTGAGAATTTTTGAGGTTGTGTGTAGGGTTCGTTTGCAATTTTACGAGCGCGCTATTTAGTCGATTTTTGCGGGGCCCTGGTCGATAACCCTACCGAGGCAAAAACGGCGTCGATTACTTGGCAAACCCGCAAGAAAAACAAAGGAGCCGCCTGGCGATATGTCGAATGCGGAAATTCCCATGAATGCGCTGAACGATACGGTAGCGGACGAAGCGATCGACGTACCTGCATTATTGCGGGGTGCCCGTGTGCAGCGCGGAGAAGATATTGCAGAGGTTGCGAGCATCCTGCGCATCCGCCGCGCCTATCTCGAGGCGATTGAAGCCGGAGATTTTAATTCTCTGCCCGGCAATGCCTATACACTTGGCTTCATCCGAAGCTACTCGGAACATCTTGGACTGGACGGCGAGGAGATTCTTCGGCGCTTCAAGGCCCAGCCGCAAGGCGTCGAGGCGAAATCCGAGCTGACCTTTCCGACATTCGTCCCGCAACACGGCATTCCCGGCATGGCGGTTATTCTGGTCGGCTTGATCATCGCCGGCGGCGGGTACGGTGTCTGGTACTTTATGACGCAAGGGGACCGGTTCGGGACCGAACTCGTACAGCCGGTGCCCGCCTCCGTTGCCGCGCTTCCGACGCAAGGCGAAGCACAAATTGATTCAGCGACGCGTGGCGATGTCCCGGCCAAGCCGGACGACGCAGCCGCGCAACCATCCCCGCAAATTAGCCCGCCCCCGGTTACACCGGAGCCCAGCCAACCCACTGTTGCGGCCGAAGCCGTCGAATCCGCCGCGACGGCAGCGACGGGACAGCCTATGTCAGCTGTCGAAGCGACGGCGCCCACCGCAACCGCAGCGATAAACGTCAACAACTCTACCTCCGCGATATCCGCGCCGGAACCGGCGCGGCAAGAACCGACCGCAGCCATTGTGCCTCCGGCTCAGGATCGGGAACCACCATCCGGATCGGCAACTGTCTCGACGGTCGCCGCCCCCCCGCCTGCCCCGACCGTTCCTCCCA
>JAQCKY010000060.1 GCA_027592155.1 Pseudomonadota bacterium | reverse complement strand
TTGCGTTTGGTGGGATGAAATCCGTGTGTCTTTTACCTCGGGTTCCAGAACATTGTTAATCTCATGTTCGACTTTTTCAGCTGATTCCTGAAAGGATTCAGCCATAGAATTAAGTTCCCGAACACTTTCATTCGTCATCTCATGACCCCTTTTAGCGATGGTAAACACCATTTTTCCCCGTCACTTCCTTGTTAGTTGGTTTATGCATTATCCGATACCGTTGCCGTCCGGCCCCCAATACGATTGTCGTCGGCGGCGGTAATGCGTTGTTACTCAACCTCCTCGGTAACCAAGCGGGGGAAATTCAGCGACAAGGGCGGCTTCTTCGCGTCGATGTAGGCGTGGGGATAGTCCGGCTGGCGGTTTTGGAATGCCAGGATCGCCGGTTTCTGGATGACGCCGTCTTCGATGTTTATGGCTTGGCGAATGGTCTCATTTGTCCGCCAACGATCCCGGCCGGCCATCACAGCCGGTAAATGCACGATGAGAGCGGCGGAAATCGATCGGGATGCACTTTCCCAAAGATAGCTTGGTGCGTGGTCGACGGCATAATAATCCGTCTTCTCAAATTTAATGATCGGGTTTTTGAAGCTGGTCGGCGTGGCAAATGAGAATCCCATCCCCTCATCGCAACTGACATCGATGATCAGGCTGCCCGGCTTGAGGCAGGATACTTCGTCCTCCGTTACAAACATCATCGGGCAATTCGGGTTCTGAAAGGTCCCATTGATGATGATGTCCGTCTCGCTGATCAGGTCGCATAACGGCTGCTCCGACCCGTCATGTTCCACCACGATCATGCGCGCTTCGCCGACGGCGCCTTCGCGAAGCCGAACATAATCACAGTCGAGCACCTCCTCGCGCACCTCATGATCGGGGCGCTGGATACAGATCGTGATGTCCCTGAAGCCATGGGCTTTGAGAGCGTAGATCGCGCCGCGGCTGTCCTGGGGCGCCAGCGTTGTCTTGTCGAACTCAAAGAAAACCAGATAGTTGCGTTTGAGGTCAGGCATGACCCGGGGCTCGGCGGCGATTTGCGGTGGCGCTTCAGGAGTGCCTGCATCGGTGGCGACTTCCGGAACGTTCTCCTTTTCCTCACGCTTTTCTTGGGGCTTCTGCATGGCTTTGAGCACGGCGCGGGGTTCGGGCTGCAAAGCAGCTTCGCTCGCTGGCGCTGGTTTGACCGGGTGGGACCGGTTGGCCCCTGAAGAAGCTCTCGGATCGGTCGAGAACGACCATTTCACGCCGAAGGTGACACGATGTTCCGCATAGTCCCCGTCCACGGCGTTGTTGGCGCGGGTTTGCAGGGCCGCTTCGCCGGTGCCGAAATAGCGGTAATCGGCAAACAGCGAGAAGCGATCGGTGAGATTGTAGCCGACGCCCGCGATCCCTTGGTAGGCCACGGCCCCGGCGGACTCATTGACGCTCGAGCCGCCGACCGGTTGGACATTGTCGAAATCCATCAGGGCATATCCGGCGCCGGCGCCGAGATAGGGAACGAAATCGCTGTCATTGCGGAAATCCCAAAAGACATTGGCCATCAGGTTCCAGACCCGGACGTCCCCGGACCCGACCGCCGAGCCGGAAACGGAATCGACGCTGGCTTGGCGGCCCGCCGCTTCGATTTCGGTGCGCAGGCCGTGTTTAAAGGCATAACCGGCGCTGAGCGCGCCCGACGCTGTCGCTTCAAGATCGGCACTGCTGTCGATGCCGGATCCCGAAAAACCGCTTTCCATCGGCAAGACGGCGCCCGCGCCGGCACCGATATAGAAACCTTTTGTCTGGGCATGGCCCGAACCAGCGGTGACGGATAAGCCGATGATCGAAAATAAGGAAAGAACTAAGCCGTGAACGCCCACGATAACGCCAGTTTTTGGGTCGAATTGAAGTTGGTTTTAATCTGTCGGCGATTCGTAACGAATATATTAAGACGGTTGAAAAAGCCAAAGACTCATTCACGTGAACTCATTCACGTCGTATGTGGCACGTGGCCTCCGTCGCGGATATGTTATATGCAGGGGTTTGAACTCAAACCTCCCGCCGGTTACGGTAGCGGCCCGCCACGGTCTCTCGACCGAACCCCCTCAACGAACTGCCGGAACGACAACAATGGAATTCGACTGGTTCATCTACTGGTTTATGTTTCCGGTTTCGATCTGCATCGCGACCACGGCTATGCTGAGCGGTATTGGCGGGGCGGCGATGTTCACGCCGATCTTCGTGATTATTTTTCCGATCCTGGGCCCCGAATATCCGTTCCCGAGCATTGCCGCCGCCATCGGCGTGGCGCTGTTTACCGAGACGTTCGGTTTTTCGTCAGGCTTTATCGCCTATTACCGCAAGGGCCTTATCGATTTCAAAAGCGCGTTGCCCTTTATCGCCGTTGGCGTGCCGATCGGCATTGTCGGCGCGCTTCTGCTGACCACCTTCAAGGAATTCGAGAATGTGCTGCGCGGCGGCTACGCCCTGTTGATGCTGGGTTTAGCCTATGAGCTGCTGCGCCACCACGAACCGGCGGCCGAGATGGCCAAGGCGGGCGAAGAAGAATCGCCTGCGCAAAAAGCGCTCAGCGAAAAGCGACCCATGCTCCAAATAACCGGCCGCGACGGCACCGTCTATAACTACCGCGCCCCCCGCCAGGGGAAAGGCGCCGTCGCCACCGGCATCGGCGGTTTCCTCACCGGCCTCTTAGGTGTCGGCATCGGCGAGGTCGTGATGCCCCAACTGGTGAAGCGCAATCATGTGCCGATCCCGGTGGCCGCCGCGACATCGGTGTTTGTCGTGATCGTGGTTGTCGCCGCCGCGTCGTTTACCCAGATCTCCGCGCTTGTCGCCGAGGGCGGCCTCCAGGCGGTGCCTTGGAACGCGGTGATTTACACAATCCCGGCGGTCATCATCGGCGGCCAGATCGGTCCCTTCCTGCAAGGCAAGGTCTCGCAACAGGCCTTGGTCAAAGGCATCGCCTACCTGTTTGCCGTCATCGGCATCGCCATGGGATGGATCGCGATCCGCAATTTCTTCTTCTAGCGCGGATGAGGTCAGACGACCTCGAACTTGGCGCAGGCCAGGGAAGAATGCCCATAGGCATTGATGAACTCGTCTTCGACGGTTTTCTGAATACCGGCAAAGATTTTGGCGAGGGCGTCATTCTCCGCGAAGGAGATTTGGGCCAGCATCGCGGCGAGATCGGGGCCAAGTCCGGAATTTTTGGGGCCGGACCCGTTGCCGTCGAGCAGGCGGTTGAAAACGCCTTCCTGGTTAAAGGCGTCGTCGCCGGCGATGGCGTCCCGCACTCTTTCGGTGGTTTCTTCCAGGAACGGCACCGCGTCCCGCTCGCCGGCGATATAGTTCATCTCGCCATAGAAGGATTCGCGCACATCCTCGACCTTGCCGCCGCGCATTTCGCGCAGCATCAATTCGCCCATAATGACGAACCAGGCGATCTTGAAACGGTCGACATTGTCCTGGGACACGACAAGCGGATTGAACCCGCCTTCGAGCGCCTTGGTCTGGCTGACCACCCGATTGAGGGCCAGATCGGCCATCTCGTCGAACAGCTCGAAAAGTCCTTCGATCATCCGGGGCGTGGTGATTTGGATGTTTTTGCTTTCGGACAAATGCCGTCACTTTCGCTGAAATATATGGAGCGGGTGAAGGGAATCGAACCCTCGTCACTTGCTTGGGAAGCAAAAGCTCTACCATTGAGCTACACCCGCACGGCTCTCTTTGTATCACCGCGTGGAGAGATCGCCAACGTTTTGCACCGTCTGGCAGCGATTTGTTTACTAATTATGCGTTAAGCATGGGGCATGGTAGATCGTGACCGCAAGAAATACGAAGATCGAATGGCGGGAGGCCCAGGGCTTACTTGGGCCGAAGATTGGCGCCCGCCAAAAACGTTAAAGATCAAGGACGTATTCCCGCACCTGACAATCAATGATCAAGGGACGATGTTCGTCCAGGGTTTCGTTGTGACCAACCAAGTGATCAGAAAGCATTGGCCGTTCTTCCGCGACATGATCGACAAGGACGACCTGCCTAGGGTCTATCAGCGGTACAAGAAGGCGATAGACGCGCGCCAAGACCCCGCTACTCGGTAGCGTGTACGGGCGACCGGCAGCGAGCACCGCGAGAGACGCCCAGAGAGCTCGGGTCTCGCCCATTTGCCCTATGAGGGTGAGGTGGCACCAAATCCTGCGTCTGTGCTACTGGTGTGCATCACTCGGCAGCAGTTGGTTGAACGCGGCTGTGATGGGCGTAGGTGTCCCAAGTGATCTCGTAGTCGTCTGACTGATTGCCCCAGCCGGCCCACCCTTCTCGGGTGTCGCGGGCAAATAGTTCGATGAAGGGCCCACGACTGCATTCCTCGATCACGTTGAAAAGCTCATCCGGCTTGCGGCTGTGCTCCCGCTTCCGCGTAGGGATTAAGTTCACCTGACGCCGCCCTGGCGCGAGTGTGCGCGCGTGCTTGCCACGTACACCGAACAGAACAAGCTCTGTCACGTTGCGGAAGTAGAAGCCCACGCCACGACCACCCTCTGCCAACCAACGGTCGAATGCCTCCTTCACGACTGATGTATCGATGCCCATGACCTCCCCCGCCACCGAGAGCAGCGCGAATCCCAATGCCGCGCGCTGTATACGCCCGTCTTCACCCTCGTAGAGCGCTTGCGCTGCTGTCCTATGCAGTGAGACAGAAAGTCGTCGATCTGCTGTTGCGTGACTTCGGGCAAATCCTCCGGGCCGCAATCGAAGAACGCCGCCCCCAAGTGCCGACGCCCGATGGGGTGAAGGAATTTAGGAACCGACGGGTCGAGATATTTTCGGCTTCCGGGCCCGCTTTTTAAGGTCTGGTGACAAAACGTCTTTGCGCTTTGCTCGTTGCGGCACATTGGTGTAAATATCTGCGCTGACAAACCGCATGAGCCGAGCCAAAGTTATGTATTCGGAAACGACACGGTCGATTAAAATTACGGTTGAGCCGACATTCCTGGAAGACCAATCAGCACCTGATGAGTTCCATTATTTTTGGGCTTATCAGGTAACGATTGAAAATCTCGGGGCCGACACCGTTCAACTCTTGCGCCGTCATTGGTGCATCACGGATTCCGACGGCAACACCCATGAGGTCCGTGGCGACGGCGTTGTCGGCGAACAGCCGGTACTGGAGCCGGGGCAACGCTTCGAATATACCAGTGGAACCCCGCTCTCGACGCCGTCCGGCATCATGTTCGGCTCCTACCAAATGGTCGATGACGTCGGTGCGCCCTTCGACGTGACCGTCCCCGCCTTCTCGCTGGATTCCCCTCACTTCAGGGCAGTGCTTAATTAGGCCTGTCCCGGCGCGTATAAGCGGAAATTGGATCTAGTCGTCTGAAAGGTCTGCTTCTCGCCAGAAGTGAATATTCACTAACCTAAATTATGCGTTTTATTGATACGCTTGTGCCTCGGTGCTACGCGGGGACGCGTGAACCGTCCCAGGCAAACTGGTTCCCCGAGTCCTCGGGTTTCAGGCCATCCAAGACGCCGAGTAGGTGGCCCGTCGCTTGCGCCGGTGAAAACAGCTTGTCCGCCGGGACACCGCGTTTGAAAGGCGCCGACAAACAGGTATCGACGGTACCTGGATGAAGACCGACGCAAATGGCAGAGGGGTTCCGGTGTGTCAGCTCGATGGCGAGGGTCCGGATGAGCATGTTCAGGGCGGCCTTAGAGGCGCGGTAGGAATGCCATCCCCCCAGTTGGTTGTCCTCGATACTGCCCACCCGCGCCGACAAGGCCGCGAAGACAGCCTTTCTCTCCTTGTGAAGCAAAGGCAGGAAATGTTTACCGACCAACGCCGGGCCACCGGCATTAACGCGGAACGCCGTTTCCAAAGCGTCGAGGTTCAACGCCCGCCAACTCTTCTCGGGTTTTAGTTGTTCGCCATCGTGGAGCAATCCGGTTGAGACGAAAACCAGGTCGAGGGAAGGTACCTCGGCAGAGATGGCATGCGCCGCCATCTCAATGCTGTTCTCAATCGTTATATCGATGGGCAGGGACGTGACTTTGGGATCGACCGCCTCGTCGTCGCGTCGGCTGAGCGCGAAAACGCGTTTGACGGATGCTTGGCGCGCAAGCGACGCCACCATGGCACGACCGATGCCGCCGGACGCGCCGATGACCGCGACGTTAAGATCTTCGCCAAAGCTGTTCAGGGAAGGAGAATCGGTCATTGCCATGCCCTCTTAGAGTCGCTTTAGCAGTTGGTCGGCAATCGATATCCCGCTTTCGAATGCGTACTCGACCCGCGCGCCGAGACACCAGTCGCCGCCGACAAAGAGCGTTTCATTCGGGTTGGAGAGGTACGGTCGGCCGAGTGGTTTGGATGTGAGGGCGTGCCGCCATCGATGGGCCGCGCGGTAGCCGGAGGATGGTAGTTCAATATCCAAGGCGTCCTCCATCAACGCGGTGAGCTTGTCGCGGGCATCGGGCGGGTCCAGCGCCAGGTGTTCGGCCGACCATGATGCGCTTCCATGGGCGACCCAGCAGTCATTTGAGGCTGTCCTGTCGGGTTTGGCGCTATTTCGCGCGATCCAGGCCAGTTCATGGGAATCCGATTTCCACACGTCGTAGCCGGTCTCAAGCCGTGACGAGAACGAGATCATCAAGGCCCAACAGGGCGCCATCCCGACCTCCGACAGCGCGGCGTCGATTTCCCGCTCGCCTTCCAAGAGCGCGCGGCTTTGAGGCGCGGGCGCCGTGAGGATCACGACGTCGAAGTCGCCAACGATCTCGCCACTGTCGGTGACGACCCGCCACCTATCCGATGTCCGCACTATTTTGGCGACCTGGGTATTGGGGAGAAACTCACCTTGGTTCTGGCCCGCTTTAGCGAAGCCGTTCATGCCGGGGCTTCCGACATAAACCGGCTGCCGGTTGTCGAGGCAATTGTGAGGATCGTCGGGCAGCCAGACCTTGGCGGTACCGCGCCGCGACGCCTCCTCAATGAAATGCCTAAAGCCGCTGGAGCGCGCCGTCACGTACTGCGCGCCATGATCGAACATGTCCCCGCTCTCGGTGCGCCGTGTCGAGACCCGGCCGCCCAACCCACGGCTTTTCTCTATGAGGATCGGCTGGAGGCCCGCGTGGCCGAGCCGTTGGGCGCAGGCCAAACCGGCCATGCCGGCGCCGACAATTGCGATATGCGGTGCGCCCGATTGTTTGACGGAATTCATGGCGCCACCCGATTTTCCCGATCCCAACGTCGCACCAGCCGCTGAAGGACGGGGCGCACCAACAGGAAGCCGCGATAAGCGATGTTCAGTAGGAAAAGGGTGGGTCGGTTTGACAGCACCCTGGTCACGGCGGTCATCCGCGGTGATCGCCCCCAGAGTTGTAGAAAAGCGGCGGCTCCCGAGAGCAGCCGCCCGTCAGCGGTTTTAACGTGAAAGACCTTTAGCGCGTCCGGCTTGCTGAGGCCCGGCGTTACCAATCCGTCCGGCCGTTCACAGAGATTGACCCAAGCCACACCGTCACCGGTATCAAGCCGCTTTAGAAACTCGATTTCCCGGCGGCACAAAGGACACACGCCGTCATAGTAAACGGTGAGGTCGGTATCCAAGGTCGGGATGGCAACCTGGTGAAACGTCTCCGGGTTCGGGTTCATGCCTTTTGTACGGGGCGCTCAGTTGATTGGATTTGGCACGAGCATTCCCATTGGCACCGACGCGATTTGCTGTTCGCGCTGCCCCGAAATTCGCGGCGAGTGATCCGATCCCCCTCGGAATGCGTAAATCGGCATAAGAATACCTATTTAGTTCATCTGTAGGAGTACGTTTCAAATGCGAGCAATTATACCAGCCCTTTTGGCCGTGATCACACTCTCTTCTGACCCGTCGTTAGCCGCTGGAGATGCGGCCCTCGGTGAAAAGGTCTTCAACAAATGTAAGGCCTGCCACACCGTCTCCGAGGGGAAACACAAGGTCGGCCCGTCTTTGTTTAAAGTCGTTGGCAAACAAGCGGGAACGGCGGCGGGCTTCAAAAGATACCGGGGTCTGAAAGGCGCCGAGTGGGCCTGGACGGAACAAAATCTCGACCAGTACCTCGCGGACCCGAAAAAGTTCGTGAAGCAGAAAGCGAACAAAAGCTCCGCCATGGTCCTCAAGCTCAAAAAGCAACAGGATCGCGACGACGTCATCGCCTATCTGAAGTCGATTAAGTAGCCGCTTGAACCTCTCTTAACACCTCGAAAGGAACGCAGACATGCCGCGTATGCGAAACATCTACGATGTTGTGATGGACGAAAACAAGAGCCCGTTGAAGCGTCTTCCCATAGCGCAACGGTTCCAGGTCATGGTCTTTCTCTCCTTCATGTGGACCACGGTGTTTTGCCTCGCCTTCGGCTTGTATGCCTACTGGGACGAACTCATGCTCGGTCATGTCGCCCTTGCCTCCGGTGTTCTCATAACCGGCCTGACCTTCAAGGTCGTCAACCTGCGTTCGGTAGAGGAAATAAAGAGCGTTACGGATAATCCCCCGGGATGATGCTGCAAATATAGCGATTGAGGTCGCGCTCGTCTTTGCCGGTGACCGGTGATCCATCAATCCGGTAAGCCCGTACCCGGCTATACAATCTGCCGAATGATAAAAACCATACGGTATCCCTGATCCACAACTTTGGGTCCGTCCACGGCTAACCCGCAAAGGTAAATATGGATCACGAAAAGCACAGTTATTTTCGACGCATGGGGCTCGTCAGTATGGCGGCTTTGATACTGATGACGATTGCCTCCCCTGGCGCCGCTGAAATGGCAC
>JAQCKY010000059.1 GCA_027592155.1 Pseudomonadota bacterium | reverse complement strand
AGCGCGAGGGCGATAGGCGTAATGCGGCGATCGCCGCCTGCAGCGGGGAGTGGATCTTGGAGGTCGATGCCGACGAGCATGTCACGCCGCCGCTTGCCGAAGAAATCCGCCGCGTTATCACCAACGCGGCTCATGATTGGTATGAAATTCCCGTCGATAATTATATCGGTGACCGGCTGGTTCGCCATGGCTGGGGAGCCTCTTATGGAAAAGCGGCTTATCCCGGCCTATTTCGCCGAGGCGTTAAGAGTTGGGGGGCGGACAGAGTCCACCCGCGCCTGACCTGGACCGGCAATAAAGGACCGATGCTGGAGAACCGGGTTAATCATTACGTTGACCGTGGCGTGTCCGATATGATCAAACGCCTCGATTCCTATTCGACGGCGCGCGCGATTGATCTACAGGAAAGCGGCGACATCGGCCGGCTTCGCAGTAATCTCAGGCGTTTCTTTTCGCGATTCTTGAAGTGCTACATTTTCCGTAAAGGTTACCGCGAAGGCGGATACGGATTTTTGATCGCGGTATTTGCCGGGCTCTATCCGTTGTTGGCCTATCTCAAAGCGCGCGAACTCGGAGGGGACCGCTGATGGCGCGGATTGTCCTCGCCGACGACGGCATCGAGTTCGATGGTGAAAGTCCGTCGAAGGGGCCGTTAGGCGGTGTTGAGTCGGCGATTGTCGAACTGACGCGAAAACTGGCCGCCCGCGGCCACGAGGTTTTGATCCGCAATAATTGTCTGGCTGAAAGAACCATCGACGGAGTCTCATGGGCTCCAATTTCTCACGGTTTGCCGGAGGCTGCCGATCTCTATATCGCGAATCGCGGCGATAAACTGATCGGGGCGATGCCCGGCGCGCGCCGGACGGTGTTTTGGATCCATAATCCGGCGCAATATCTTCTCAAATGGCGTTACCTTTCCAAATTGTGGCGGTTGCGGCCGACGATCATTTTTATCGGCGAGTATCACAAGACAACCTATCCTCTTTGGGCACCGAGCGGAGGGCGCGTGGTCATTCCTTATGGCATCGGCGAGGCCTTCTGCCGTTCGGAACCTGCGGACGTACCGCCGCCGCCCAGGGCGATCTTTACCTCCAACCCGCTGAGATCCTTGGATTGGCTGCTGGATCGTTGGGAAAAAGGTATTCAACCTTTCGTTCCACAGGCGGAACTGCACCTCTATTCCGGTCCCGGCACTTATGGGGCGGTTGGTGATTCCAAGGCGATAGAAATGGACCGTGTTCTCGATCAGGCCAGATCTTTGGCGGATCGTGGGGTGGTTTTGCATGCCCCGGTACCGAAACCGGAACTGATCGAGATATTCAAGGATACGCGCGTGATGTTATACAAGGGCGACTTAAACGAGACATTCTGCGCGGCGCTCGCCGAGGCCCAAGCTGCCGGCGTTCCGGCCATTGTCGGAAAATTCGGTTCAGTGGTTGAGCGTGTTATAAACGGTGAAACCGGAACCGTCGCCACGACGGACCAAGAATTTATGGGTGCGGCAGTGAAACTCCTTCAAGATGACGTTTTGTGGAAGCGCCAGCATCAGTCGGCGCTGGCGCGACAGCAGGAGTGGGGTTGGGATGAGGCAGCAGCGGCGTTCGAAGGGCTGATCCCAGCATGAAGATTTTGCAAACGATGGCGGGCGCCCGTTACGGTGGCGCAGAAGCCTTTTTTGAACGGTTGGTGCCGGCATTGTCGCGGGCCGGCGTCGATCAGAAAGTCGTTATCCGCCAAGACGAAGACCGGGCGAGGAAGCTGCGCGACGGCGGCGTTGAGCCGGTGCAATTGGGGTTCGGTAATCGCTTCGATATCGCCACCCGATTGCGGTTGCGCCAGGAGATTAAAGCCTATGCGCCGGATATCGTCCTCAGTTGGATGAATCGCGCGACCAGTTTTTGTCCGCGCGGTAAGTTCAAACTCATCGGACGATTGGGCGGCTACTACGACATAAAATATTACAAAAACTGCGATCACCTGGTCGCCAATACCCAGGACATTGCGGATTATCTAATCCGCAATGGTTGGGATGAAGATCGGGTTCATCATCTGCCGAACTTCGTCGGGTCGGCGAAAATGGATCCGGTGTCCCGCCAAAGCCTCTATACGCCGGCGAACGCGGTTGTCGTTCTGGCTCTGGGCAGGCTGCACGAAAATAAGGGATTTGACGTGTTGCTGCGTGCGGTCGCCAAGGTGCCCGATATCTATCTTTGGCTAGCCGGTGAAGGACAATTACGTGGTGAGTTGGAGGCGCTGGCGGAAAAATTGGGCATGAAGCCTCGGGTTCGGTTTCTGGGGTGGCGCGATGATACGCCGGCATTGTTCGCGTCGGCCAATATATTTGTCTGCCCCTCCCGGCACGAACCGCTCGGCAATGTTGTCATCGAGGCTTGGGCGCAGGGGACGCCGGTGATTGCGACCGATAGTCTGGGTCCCGGCATGCTGATCAAACAGGGGGAAAACGGTCTTTTGGTTCCTGTCGAGGACGTTCGAGCCCTGTCCCATGCAATAGGGCAGTTGGCGTCGGATTATACCTACCGGGATGCCCTGGTTGCCTCGGGCCAGGAAAGTTTCGAGGCTGGATTTACCGAAGATAAAGTCGTGCGCGACTATATCGCGTTTTTTGAGAAGATGGCTGCCTAATGTGTGGAATTGCCGGTATCGTTCGCGCCGATGGCGCCTTGCCCGATGAGGTCGCGCTGGCGGCGATGGCGTCGGCCTTGCGCCACCGTGGACCCGATGGCGCCGGTGGGTTACGCCGCGGGGGTACCGGCATGGTGCATACGCGGCTGTCGATTATCGATCTCGAAACCGGACAACAACCGATTGGTGGAAAAGCCGCCGCCGTGATTGCAAATGGCGAGATCTATAATTTCATCGAAATTCGGGAAGAGCTTTCCGGCGCAAAATTTAAAACGAAAAGTGACTGTGAGCCCGCCTTGTATTTGTATGCCAGAAACGGCGCTGGATACGCACGAGGGCTTCGCGGCATGTACAGTATTGCCATTGCCGATTCCCGGAATGACCGGGTGGTATTGTCGCGAGATCCGTTCGGCATAAAGCCGCTTTATTATGCGGAGACATCCGCGGGATTTGTCTTTGCCTCCGAGCCGCAAGCAATGTTCAAGGCCGGTTTGGTGAAGCCTGTTCTCAATCCCGCCAAGCGTGATGAGCTTCTGCAGCTTCAATTTACAACCGGACGGGATACCATCTATAACGGCGTTCGGCGTGTGCTGCCCGGTGAGACAATCGTCCTTTCAAAGGGCGCTATCCACTATCGCCTGCGCCAGGCCGCGCTGTCCACTGATGCGCCGATCCCCTGGAGCGAAGCGGAGGCGCTGCAACGGTTACATCAGGCGTTCGTCGATAGCGTCGATGTGCACCAGCGCTCGGACGTCCCTTATGGGATGTTTCTATCGGGAGGGGTCGATTCGTCGGCCGTTCTGGCTTGTATGGCACGGCTTAATGAGCGACCGGTCCAAGCCTTTACGGCTGGGTGTACCGATGGTGGGGTTGCCGATGAGCGATCCCATGCCGAGTTTGTCGCTCGTGCCGCAGGCGCTGATTTTCACCCGGTCGAGTTCGGTGAGGCGGATTTTTGGTCCCTGTTGCCGGAAATCGTCGGGGCCTTTGATGATCCCGTCGCTGATTACGCAATTCTGCCGACCTATAAGCTGGGAGCGGCGGCAAAAGAACATGGTTTGAAGGTCATTCTATCGGGCGAAGGCGGTGACGAGATGTTCGCCGGGTATGGGCGCTATCGGCGCATAATGCGGCCCCGGCTGTTCGGCGGACGCGAGATGCGTGAACGCGGTATTTTTGACGGTCTCGGTATATTGCGGGACGAAATGCCGGGTTGGCGGAGCGGTATAGAGGTGTCGGAGAAGCGGGAAAGTTATCCGACGCGAACCCGATTGCAGACCGCTCAAGCCGTCGATTGCGCCGATTGGCTGCCCAACGATCTGTTGTTGAAGCTCGATCGTTGCCTGATGGCCCACGGCGTGGAAGGACGGACGCCTTTTCTCGATCCCGAGGTCGCCGGTGTTGCCCTCCACCTGCCGGACAAGTTGAAAGTTCGAAATGGCATGGGGAAATGGCTGTTGCGGCGATGGTTGGACGATCATCTGCCGTCGGCGCGGTCTTTCGAGAAAAAACGCGGTTTCACGGTTCCGGTAGGATACTGGATCGGGCAAAAAGGCTCGGCGTTGGGAGAACTCGTCGCCGCGCAGGCGTCGATTGAAGAAATCGCCCGCCCCGATACCGTGAAAAAATTATTCAGAAGTCTGGAAGGCAATGCCAAGCGAGGCGCGGGGCAGGCCGCCTGGAATTTACTCTACTATGCCTTATGGCACCGCCACCACATCGGGGGGCGGGCACCCGCCGGCGATGTGATAACGTGTCTTGACGATGGCACCCTATAAATTCTGCGCCTCACCCCCGCCACTTAGAGTGGCGGAATAAACCCGTCTGCACCGACGAGGACACGGAAGGCACTTAGCGCGCCGCCGTTTCCTTTGCGCGCGAAGACCGCGGCGTGAGCACCCGGCTTTAGATGTTTCTTGCCATCCAGCCCCATCCGCATGACTGGAACATCTTCCGGCACCTTGATGATCTTTTCGCCTTCGGGGTATTTGACCTTGATCGTACGCCCCGAGACCCCGCCGACGACAGCATCGACGGTGGCGTTCGTCATCGTGCTCTCCGGGCCACCTCGGAAGGGACGGTGTCCTTCGCCACGGCCCCGCATTTGTTCCGGAAAGATGCGGAGTTCGACGGCCTGAAGGGAGCCGTCCTTCTGGCGCATGCCGGCCGACGCAATAAAGTCACCCGGTTTCACATCGGCAAAGCTGATCTTAGACAAGGAGAAAACGCCGGCACGGTCGGCAAGCCGGACGGTGATGCTATCGCCGTCCTTTGACTTAAGCGTAATCGCCCCATTTTCAAAAGACGTCACCTCGCCCTTCAAAACGACGGCAGGGCCACCCTTACCTTTCTTTCCTTTGCTTTTGCCACCTTGTTGCGCGTCGGCGGCGCCTGAAAACGCTAGCAGAGCAACCGCGGCAAGCGCTGTGATCACGCCACGTCTCGTCAAACATGAAAGCATTCCCTGGTTCTCCTTGGTTAATCCCACACGACCGAAAATCGGCCACTCTCCCCTCACGGTTGTAAACACCTGTATGCGGGATTTAATCCCATGGCGCGAGGGGGTCAAAAATATTTCTTAGTGCAGGAGCGGCGAAATTTACTATTCTCCCGCTCATGTTCGATTGGTTCAATTTCCATGTCGTCTCCCTCATCGTAACTGCATTACTATTTGGCGGTATGACGAGCTTTGCCTTTTTCTTCACGCCGATGGTGTTCCGCTACACAGAGCGCGAGGATGCGGCGGAATTTTTGCGCCGGGTTTTCCCGATCTATGACCGACTGGGCTCCTTTGTTGCAATCGCCGCAGCGCTACCGCTATTCCCCGGCCGGTATAGCATCGAAGTAGGGACGTTGCTGGCGGTCGCGGCATCGTTTCTATTTGCCGCCCGGGTCATTCTCCCGGCGGTCAATAAGGCCCGCGAGGCTGGTGACGATCGGCGTTTTAAGATTTGGCACAAGATCAGCGTGATCCTTCATACCGTTCAACTCATCGCTGTTCTTATTGTCCTAGTGCGGCTCGCTCAATAACACCTCCCTGAGCGGAAGCGTTGAAGTCCCGATTTACGCCGCCTAGACTGCGCGCAGTGAAGGTGTGCCGATCGACAACACCCCAAAACAGGAGCAAGGATATGGCAGAGGCGACAACGGCAGGAGAACCACAAAAATCACCGCCACCGCAGCTTTCCTTCGAGGAACGTAAAAAGATGTGGCTGGAGAATTCGGATATTTCTGAACAGGAATTCGACGACCTCTTTGCCCGACAGAAAGCACGGCAAAAGGATGTTCCGCAACCGGGCTCAACGGCGCCGGATTTCGAAATCGATGTGCTCGACCGGGAGCGGAAACGCACCGGCGAAACCGTCAAGCTGTCCGATTTGAGGGGGAAGCCCACGGGGCTGATCTTCGGCTCCTATACCTGACCGCCGTTTCGTGATCATGCCGTGCGCTTGAACGAAATTTACCAGAACTACAAAGATCAGATGAACTTTTTGCTCATCTACACTAGGGAAGCTCATCCCGATGACGGTTGGCGGGTTCCGCAAAATCTCGAGGCCGGAATTACCTATCGGGAACCGACCTCCGACGAAGAGAGGGAAGCTGTGGCGACCGCTTGTCAGATCAACCTTGACCTCAAGATGCCGATGTTGATCGATTCCATCGATAATGACGTAGAGCGGAAATATGTGTCGCTGCCAATGCGGCTGTTCCTGATCGATAAGGATGGCGGCATCGTCTATACCGGCGATGAAGGTCCACGAGGCTTCGACACCAATAGTTGGGAAGCGGCGATCAAAGCGCAGATTACGTAGCGTCTGCCGACAAGTGAGATGGATTTTGGCACTGACTGACCGCTTGCGCATTCCATCGCCCAATCGCCAAGCTAATACCAACGCAGTAGGCTTGCGTCGGAGCGCGCAGGCCATGCTATAAACACCCATGGCTTACACCACAGAATTGACCATCCGCCGGCCCGATGACTGGCATCTCCATTTGCGTGATGGCGCTATGATGGAGGCCGTTTTGCCGTTCACGACCAAGCAGTTCGGGCGGGCGGTCATTATGCCCAATCTCGTAGAACCGGTCACCACGGCGGCAGCGGCGGCTGACTATCGGCGGCGTATTCTGCAGGCGCTGCCTGATGAGGGGGATGGTGCCGGCTTTTTGCCGCTCATGACCTGCTATCTGACCGATGCGGCGGACCCCGCGCAAATCGAAGAGGGGTTTCTCGATGGCGTGTTTACGGCGGTAAAGCTTTACCCGGCCAATGCGACGACAAATTCCGCGTCGGGCGTTACAGACCCCTTGGCGCTCCGCGGTGTGTTCGAGACCATGCAGCGGCTGGGAATGCCGTTGCTGATCCATGGCGAAGTGACCGACAGCGATATCGATATTTTTGACCGGGAGGCGGTTTTTATCGACCGTATCTTGACCCCGCTGGTCACAAACTTTCCCGAACTCAAGATTGTGTTGGAACATGTGACGACAAAAGATGCCGTCGATTTTGTGTCGGCACAGCCCGGTAAACTCGCGGCGACGATCACGGCTCATCATCTGATTATCAACCGCAACGCAATCTTCGAGGGGGGTATCCGTCCCCATAATTATTGTCTGCCCATCGCCAAACGGGAACGTCATCGCTTGGCGCTGCGGGAAGCTGCGGTATCGGGTGCGCCTTATTTCTTTCTGGGGACCGATTCCGCCCCCCATGCGATCAGCGCCAAAGAAGCGGCCTGCGGCTGCGCCGGAATTTTTACCGCACCCTGCGCGATGGGACTCTATGCTCAAGTGTTCGAAGAAGAGGATGCGCTCGACCGGTTGGAGGGCTTTGCCTCCGAATTCGGGCCTCTGTTTTATGGGCTGGAGCCGAACGAGACGAGCCTTACCTTGCGTCAGGACGGCCAGGCGTTACCCGAGATGGTTTCGGTCAACGGCGGCGATCCGGTGCGCGTCTTTTCCGCTGAAAATCCACCATCCTGGTCCGTCGCCGGCTAAATTCATCTCGACGTAAGTGGGAGCCATCCGGTTTTGCTAAGCGTTGACGAATGGCCGCTTGTCCTGCGCCACCCGGGTGCCTAACGTGCGGTAAGCAGAATTCATCCGGACGACTATTTTATGACAGATCTTGATATATTTCGCGCTGTCCTCCAGCGGAAGGACGGCAATACGGTCACCACGGCGATCGAAGAGCTTTCGGCTTCGGACCTTCCCGACGGGGACGTCACCGTGGCGGTCGATTATTCCACCATCAATTACAAGGATGGCATGGTTCTGAAAGGAACACCGGGTCTGGTGCGTAATTACCCCCATGTGCCGGGTATTGATTTTTCCGGCACCGTCACGGCGTCCGACAATCCCGATTATAGCGCCGGCGATAAAGTCGTTCTGACCGGCTGGCGGGTCGGAGAGGCCCATTGGGGCGGCTACGGACAGATGGCGCGGGTCAAGGGTGATTGGCTGGTGCCGTTGCCGGACGGTCTCGATGGCCGCCAAGCTATGGCGATCGGCACGGCCGGCTTTACGGCGATGTTGGCGGTGATGGCGCTTGAGGATCATGGGCTCACTCCCGACCGGGGCGACGTGCTGGTTACCGGTGCTGCGGGCGGCGTCGGCAGTGTCGCTGTCGCCATCCTGGGCAGCCTCGGCTATTCCGTCGTGGCGGGGACGGGGCGTCCGGAAACACATGATTATCTGACCCGGCTCGGTGCGACCGCGATGATTTCCCGACAAGAATTGGAGACGCCGCCCAAGGGGCCGCTGAGTTCGGAGCGCTGGGCCGGTGCCATCGACAATGTCGGTGGACCGATCTTGGGTAATCTTCTGGCTTCAATGATGTATCACGGAAGCTGTGCCGCGGTCGGTTTGGCGGCCTCGCCAAAATTGCAGGCGACGGTTCTGCCGTTCTTGCTCCGGGGCGTAAATTTACTCGGTATCGACTCGGTCATGTGCCCAAAACCCCGGCGGCTGGCCGCCTGGGCTCGGCTTGCCAAGGAATTACCGATCGAGAAGCTGGAGGAAATATCCTCCGTCGCGACGCTTGATGATCTGCCGAAGCTTGCCGACGACATTCTGGCGGGGAAGGTGAAGGGCCGAGTTATCATTGACGTGAACGCCTGAGGCATATCCGTAACGAACTGGCCTCATTCTTGCTTTTATTTCC
>JAQCKY010000058.1 GCA_027592155.1 Pseudomonadota bacterium | reverse complement strand
TTTCGGGCTCTCTGTCCGGCTGCTCTACCAACGGTGGCGCGTCGATGGCACGGGTCTTCGGGCTCGATGGAATTTCATTCCCGGACGCCACGGACAAATCAAGCGAATTTCAGCGCTATCGCCAGGCCTATGATAAATACGCGACGGCGGACGGCGAACATGAGGCGCAATTGCGCCATTTCGCGGATGCCTATCTTCGTATTCGTTCAGAATATGTGCGTACTCTGACTGAAAAAGAATTGGTCGATTCAGCGATCGAAGGAATTACCAAACTAGAGGGAAAACCGGGCACCCAGTCCTCGGTCAAAGTAACCGAGGCGGCCTTGAACAACATGCTGGCGTCACTCGATCCCCATTCGTCTTACCTCGATCCGCAAGCCTTTAGAGAAATTAAATTTGCGACGCGTGGCGAGTTCGGCGGGCTTGGTATCGAGATCAATAAGAACGAAGCAGGCAACCTCGAGATTATTTCGCCGATAGAGGATACGCCGGCCTATCGGGCCGGTCTCAAATCGGGCGATCAAATTACCCATGTTGAATCCGATCCCATTAAAGATATGACCCTTCTTCAAGCCGTGCGGCGTCTGCGGGGGAAGCCGCAAACCGATGTGAATTTAACGGTTCAACGTCCCGTGGTCGGAAGCTTTAAGGTGACGATTACCCGGGCGGTTATCCGGGTGAGACCCGTGCGGTTCAGTGTCGAAAATGACATCGGCGTTATTCGGATCAGGCAATTCAATCAACGGGCCCAGCCCGGGCTTGAGGATGCCATGCGGAAACTCAAGAGACAGGTTGGAGATCGCCTCAAGGGGATCGTGATCGATCTTCGCAATAATCCTGGGGGACTGCTGGATCAATCGGTCTCCATCACGGATTCTTTCCTGCGAAGCGGGTCTATTGTTTCGGTCAGGGATCGGCAAGGTGAGGTTCGAAGCTTCAACGCAGATAGTGGGGATATCTCCCAAGGATTACCTCTGGTCGTATTGATCAATAGCGGATCGGCATCGGCTTCCGAAATTGTCGCCGGCGCCTTGCAAGACCATAACCGTGCAGTAGTTATGGGCGGGCAATCGTTCGGCAAGGGGTCCGTGCAGACGATTACTCCCCTGAATTGGGCTGGTGCGTTGCGATTGACCACGCAGCTCTATTATTTGCCCTCCGGCCGTTCCATCCAAGGGGACGGTGTCGTGCCGGATATTGTAATAACACCGGCCGATCAGCCTGTGCGGCGGCGGGAGTCCGACAATCCTAAATCGATCCAGCAGGATCATCTTCCGCTGCCGGGATCGCACCCCAAAGCGCGAACGAGCGTTAAGATGTCCGAACAATCCTGTCCCGTCGCGGGTGACAAGAAAGATGACCGGCTGCTCGGTTGTGCGCTTACCTTCATCACTGCGGGGTCCCAGGCAAAATTCATGGCCGTGATTGAAGGCCGTAAAACGCTCTGATCCGATAATGGTGTCTTGGGTGGGGTGGTTGGGACCGCTAGACTGTGCCTCTTGTTGAGTTAGCTCGGGAGGCTGCATCAATGCTCACACTTTATCACTCCGGTCTCAGCACCTGTTCAAAGCAGGTGCGTTTATGTCTCAAGGAGAAAGGCATCGCGTACGAAAGCCGTTACATCGAGCTTTGGCGCTATGAAAACCTCAATCCAGAATATCTCAAGCTGAACCCCAATGGGGTGGTGCCGACCTTGGTCCATGACGGCACGCCGATCATCAATGCGCTCGCGATCAATGAATATATCGATGACGTCTGGCCGGAACCGCCGCTTAAACCCGCCGATCTGAAGGAGCGCGCCAAAATGCGGCTCTGGACCTGGACGGCGGATGACATCCACACAGCGGTGATGCTCGCGACCTTCAAAGCCTTGCTGACCGACGCCCTTCAAGGACTCAGCGCCGACGACATTGATGTGATGATCAAGGCGATTCCTGTGCCCGACCGGCAGGAGCGATGGCGCAAGTTCGCCAAGGGCGGATTTTCCGATGACGAAATGGCCGCGGCGGAGGCCAAGATGGCCCACGGTATCGGGTGCATCGAAGCGGCGTTGGAAGGGCGGGATTGGCTCGCCGGCGATATGTTCTCCCTGGCCGAAATATCGATGATCGCGATCGTGAACCGGATTAAGGAAATCCGCCCGGCGATGGTCGATGACACCGAATTCCCCAATACCAACGCGTGGCGGGAGCGGGTTATGGCACGGCCAACGGCGCCGGAGATCTTCTTTCCGGGGACGCTGGAAACCCCGCCTCGGCCAAAGGTAAAGTCGATTTCCGGGATTACGGCGGAAAATGTCGTCGGCTAGAACTCGTAGTAGTAGCCGACCTCGATGGCGTGGGAGAAATATTCCCCTTCCGTCGTATTGATCTTGGGGTCGCTGGTCCCGAAAAACTTATAGGTCGCTCGGACCCAGGCGCGGTCCAGGAACTCGAATCGAAAGCCGGTGGCGAGTTGATAGGCGAAGACGGTGTCCCATTCGTCGGTGGCATTATTTTCGATGTCTACATTGATTGCCGCGGCACCAATACCGCCACCGCCAAAGTCGATGAATTTGTTATTGATCGGAAAATCCACGTACCCGTTGGCGAGCAGTGAAATGACCGAGACCGATCCTTCTGGATTTGAGGTCGCGCCGAGGCCGAACCCTCCAACGCTGACGCTATCGAGACCGCTATTGCGGAATCCTAATTCGGCTTCGCCCCGGAGGTGTCGAGAAAACTTATAACCGAACGATCCGGAGCCCATGAATCCGATATCGCTGGAGAGCGTCCCGGTGAGGCCACCCAGTGCGGGGTCCGTGAGATCGGAGTCCTGCACCAACATCAGGCCGGCGCCGATGTCCGCATACCACGCAGATTGCCCGTCTCTCGTCATTTGATTGTCTGCGAGATGGTGGCGTTGGTTTGTTGTTGGTGCCTGGACGATCTCCGCCCTGGGGGCTTGGCTACCGGAGAGTCGGCTCCTAAAAGCGGGAAAGGCCCCTCCGACACGCTGAATAATATAGCTTCGCTCAGAGGGCGCCGCCGCCGTGGCCATAGCAACGATCTGCTGAAACTGAGATGGGTTGTTGCCGATGAGCCTCACGACAGTTGCTGCGAGAGCCCTGTTAGGGCTGCCTGGGACGCGCGCCGCATCCTGTATCACTTTCTCGACAGATGCAGCGGGGGACTGAGCCCCGGATGGCGACGTCAGCGAGATGGCAAACGCCACGGCGAGAAGCAGGTATCGCAAATTAAATTCCCTCAAAGATTTTGCTGGAAACAGGGTCGATTGGCGAAATAGTACTGGAAGACCACGATGCTCTCAACAGTTGGTGTATTTGCGTCGGTGCTTTGTTGGACAGGCTGCCGGAACGTCTGTTATATGCCGAAGGTAATGTGATAATCCCGGGGATAACAAAATGACAAAAATGACGGGCGCTCAAGCTCTCACTAAGACAATTATGAGCCACGACGTGGATACTATTTTTGGCCTCCCCGGAGTGCAGCTCGATCCGCTTTTCGATGCATTTTATCATGAGAAAGAATCCCTTCGGATCGTCCATACGCGACATGAGCAGGGCACGTCCTATATGGCACTCGGCTATGCGCTAGCGACGGGAAAAACCGGTGTCTGTACGGTGGTTCCAGGACCCGGCGTGTTCAATGCCGGGGCAGGGCTTTGCACGGCCCATGGTCAAAATGTTCCGGTATTATGTGTGGGCGGCCAAATACCGTCGCGGATGATCGATAAAGATTTCGGGATGCTCCACGAGATCAAAGACCAAATGGGAACGATGGCCGCCGTGACAAAATGGCAGGGGCGGGCAAACTCGCCCAAAGAAGCGCCTGCCGTGGTCGCCGAAGCGTTCCAGCAAATGCATACGGGACGCAAACGGCCGGCCTTCATCGAAATGTCACCGGACATCATGAGCGCGGAAGATGATATCGAAATTCCGGTGGCGAATATCGACTATCCGATGATCCAGGCCGATCCCGATCTTATTGAGAAAGCCGCGGCGCTTTTAGGCAGTGCAGAGAATCCGGCGATTTTCATCGGTGGCGGAATTGTCGGCGCCGAGGAAGAGTTGTTGGCGCTCGCGGAGCGGCTTGAAGCGCCGGTATTCATGTCCGAAAACGCTTTCGGCTCGATGCCGTGGGATCATCATCTCGCACAGACCAATATCGGGGCGGCAAAAAGCTGGGCCAATATCGATGTGGCCCTAGCAGTCGGAACGCGGTTCGAAAAACAAATCATGAGCTGGGGCCGGGATGACAACATAAAGCTGATCCGGATCGATCCGGATCCCAAGCAATCCATCGAGCAATGGCCGCCTGACGTTCAGATCGTCGCCCATGGTAAACCGGCCCTGGCGGACCTCGCGGATCGGGTCGAGCGCCATAACCGCAAACGGGAGTTCCGAAAAGAAGAGTTTCTGGCGCTCAAACAAGCGTCGGCGAAGGAACTCGCGGAAACATTGCCGCCACAGCATGCTTACGGCACCGCCATGCGCAACGCGTTGCCCGATGACGGTATCGCTTGTTTCGGCGTGACGCAGCTCGGCTTCTATTCATGGTTCGGCTTTCCGACCAGTAAACCCCGTCAGCGAATCGAGCCCGGGCTACAAGGCACTCTGGGATACAGCTTTCCGACGGCGCTTGGAGCCCAGGTTGGCCAGCCTGACAAGAAAGTCATCTGCGTTACGGGGGATGGTGGGTTTATGTTCGGCGCGTCCGAACTTGCGACGGCGATGCGCCACCGGATCAATCTCGTCACAATTATTTTCAATGACGGACATTTCGGCAATGTGAAGCGTAACCAAAAAATCGGTTATGACGAACGCTACATTGCCAGCGATCTCCATAATCCGGATTTCGTGAAACTCGCGGAAGCCTATAGCGCTATGGGCCTGCGGGCGGAGACGCCCGAGGCGCTCGGCAAGGCAATGGAGGAGGCGTTCAAGGCCGATATGCCGGTTGTGATTGACGCGCCCGTCGGCGAGATGCCGAATTGGGCTCCGCTGCAATACCGCCGCAAGTTAAGGGGCTAGCTTCCGGTAGGCCGCTTGATGGGAAATCTTGTCGCCGCATTACGGACGGCTTTCTCGATCATTCCCGGCACCGTCCAAGGCATGCTCTTGATGCTGATCTCGACATTGTTCGCCGTGAGCATGCACACGACCGTTCGGTTTATTTCGACAGATATTCATCCGCTTCAGATATTTTTCTTAAGGCAGTTGTTGGCGATTATCGTGCTGATGCCTTGGATCATGCGGGTCGGAATATACGCGCTGAAGACACAACGTCCGGTGATGGTCACGGTGCGCGGGATGGTTCAGGCCTGGGGTGGCATGTCCTGGTTTTGGGCTTTGAGTTTGGTCCCTCTCGCCAAAGCGACCGCGCTGAGCCTGTCCAGCGCTCTGTTTACAGTGCTGGGGGCCATCCTGATCCTCGGCGAAAAACCGAAAACAAGCCGATGGGTTGCCTTGGGTTTTGGCTTTGTCGGTGTTCTCGTCATTGTCCGGCCGGGCATAGAATATGTTTCGTTTGGCATCATACTGCTTCTGGGCTCGCGCATGTTTTCGGTTGCCCATAAGTTGATGGCCAAGGTGCTCACGCGCACGGAGTCAAGTTCAACCATTGTTATTTATGGGACAATTGGCGCCGCGATAATGTCTGCAGTGCCGGCGATATTTGTGTGGGAAACACCGTCGCTGGAACTGCTCGCCTGGATATTGATGCTCGCTGGGTTTGGAACAATGGGGCAGCTGTGCATGATGCAGGCCTATAAACTGGCGGATATGAGCGCTGTTGAGCCGTTAAACTTTACCCGTCTGGTTTGGGCGGCGTTATTGGGATATTTGATTTTTGCGGAACTTCCGGATGGCTGGGAGTTGATTGGCGGTGTGATGATCATCCTTGCCGTGACCTATCTGGCGCGGACCGAGGGAAAATCAAAATCCCCCCTCAAACCCATGACGGGCTCTGATCCTGAATAGGCACCGGGACGTAACTAAGTGGCTTATTCGTCTGTACCTTGACCATCGGGGCCCCGAACCGTAGCTTAAAATCTGCTTCCGGATCCGTGAGATAACGGTGTAGCCATGCCAAACAGTCAAAATTCCCGTCTTGCTTCAGTTCCCTCCGTGGATAGCCTTCTTCGGGCGCCCGCCGTGGTGGTTCTCATCGAACAGCACGGGCGTCAGTCGACAACCAAAATCATTCGCGATGTTCTCGGTAACTTGCGTCAGCGCCTCGCTGAAACAGACGGTGCGGTGGAAGATATTGGCGAAAACCGGATTATCGATGAGGTATCGGCCCGCCTCGACGCCGCGGCGATGCCGTCGTTACGACGGGTTTTTAATCTTACGGGAACCGTGCTGCACACCAATTTGGGCCGCGCGCCGCTTCCCGACGAGGCGGTCGAAGCCATGATTGCGGTGGCGACCGGGGCCTCCAATCTCGAATACGAATTGGAGAGCGGTAAACGCGGCGACCGGGATGTCCATGTCGAAGAACTCCTTCGCGACCTGACCGGTGCCGAGGCGGCGACGATGGTCAATAACAATGCGGCGGCGGTGTTTCTTTCTCTCAATGCGCTCGCCATTCGCAAGGAAGTTCCGGTCTCGAGAGGCGAACTTGTGGAGATCGGCGGCGCGTTCCGCATCCCTGACATCATGCGCCGGGCGGGCTGCAAACTCGTCGAGGTCGGCACCACCAATCGAACCCACGCCAGGGATTACATCGAGGCGATCAATCCCAAGACGGCCCTGTTGATGAAAGTCCATACCAGCAATTATTCGGTTGAGGGATTTACCAAGGAAGTCGATGAAAAGGAGATGGCGGAGATTGCCCATGATCACGACATTCCCTTCATTACGGATCTTGGCAGTGGCGCCTTGATCGATATGTCGGTTTACGGTTTGCCGCACGAACCGACCGTCTCGGAAGCGATTGCCAATGGTGCCGATCTTGTCACCTTTTCGGGCGATAAATTGTTGGGCGGTCCTCAGGCGGGCTTGATTGTCGGCCGGAAGGATTTGGTCGAGAAGATCAAGAAAAACCCCATCAAACGGGCCACGCGTCTCGACAAAGTCACGATTGCCGCCCTCTCGGCGGTGCTCCAGCTTTACCGCAATCCAGACCGTTTGGTCGAGCGTTTGCCCGCCTTGCGGCTGCTGGCACGGTCGTCGGATGAAATTGAAGGCGTTGCTGGACGCATGGCCGTCGAACTCGCCAAACGGCTCTCCGCCAGCTTTGACGTCACGACGGAACCTTGTCAGAGCCAAATCGGGAGTGGGTCCTTGCCGGTAGAACGACTGGATAGTTATGCCGTGGTTTTGCGGCCCCGTGAGGAGAAGGGAAAAGGCGGGCGGCTGAAACGCCTCGCGGGTGCGTTCAGATCTCTGCCCATCGCCGTCGTCGGGCGTGTCCAAGACGATGCATTCTCACTGGATGTGCGCTGTCTTGAAAATGAAGCTGCTTTCTCCGAGCAGCTTTCGAAATTGCCGGCTGTTTAGGATCTCTACCCGATGATTATTGCAACGGCAGGGCATATCGACCATGGAAAATCGTTGCTTGTGAAGGCGCTGACCGGCGTTGAAACCGACCGGCTGCCCGAAGAAAAAAAGCGTGGAATGTCGATCGATCTGGGATTTGCCTATCAGCCGTTGCCGAGCGGCGAAGTTCTCGGCTTCGTCGACGTGCCGGGCCATGAACGCTTTATCCGGAACATGCTGGCGGGCGTAACCGGGATCGATTTTGCGATGCTGATTATTGCCGCGGACGATGGCCCGATGCCGCAAACCATAGAGCATCTGGCGATCCTCAATCTGTTGGGGGTCGACCAAGGCGTTATCGCGCTGACCAAGATCGACCGTGTGGATGAAGCGCGACGCGATGATGTCACGCTGCAGATACAGGAACTCATCGCCGATACCAGTCTTTCAGAGGCTGAAATCATGCCGGTTTCGGCCATCACCGGTGAAGGCGTTGAGGACCTTCGGGCTTATCTTGAATTGATGGCCGAAAGCATTCGCCAAAGATCGCAAGACGGAAACTTCAGGCTCGCCATCGATCGCTGCTTCACCCTGCCGGGTGCCGGAATGGTGGTGACCGGATCGGTCTTTGCGGGGTCGGTTCGCGTCGGCGACCAATTAGTTCTGTCCCCGCAAGGAATTCAGGCGCGGGTTCGCAGTATCCATGCGCAAAACCGGGAAGCGGAATCGGGAACGGTCGGGGAGCGCTGCGCTCTTAATCTTGCCGGTACCGATGTGCGCCGAAACGACATCCATCGGGGCGGTTGGCTGCTGGACGGTGTAATCCACAATCCGGTGCCGCGTTTCGATGCCCGGCTGCACGTGCTGCCGGGTGAGCCACGCTCCTTGAAACACTGGACTCCGGTCCATGTTCATCTCGGCGCGGCGGAAGTGCCGGGCCGTGTTGCGCTTCTGGAAGGCAAAAGCATCGCACCGGGTGAGTCCGGGCTGGTGCAGATTGTGCTCGACCGCCGGATCGGCGCCTTGCGGGGAGATGGGTTTATCATTCGGGATCAATCCGCCCAGCGCACCATGGCCGGGGGGCGGGTGCTCGATCCTTTCTCACCGGCACGGGGACGGGCTCGCCCTGAACGGATCGCTGTCTTGGGCGCAATGGAAGCGGGAAGCCCGGAGGTTGCGTTGAGCGCGCTTCTGAAACAGCAGCCAGGCGGTGTGGAACTCTCTCCTTTCGGCACCGCATGGAACCTGACACCGGATGCACAGTCGTCGCTGTGGCAGTCCGTCGAGATGAAAACGGTTGGCGGGGAAGGGGCTCTCGTCGGTTTTGCGGTTGAGTATTGGGATGAACTCGGCACAAAAATTCTGGCGGCCATAAAACATTCCCATG
>JAQCKY010000057.1 GCA_027592155.1 Pseudomonadota bacterium | reverse complement strand
GATTTCCTCGAAGGTCTTACCGCCGATCCCTGTGGCAAGCCCGGCATTGTTCAACAACCCGTCAAGATGGCCGTGACGATCCTTAACCCGGGCTGCCAGCGCCTCGACGGTCTGCGGGGCGCCGATATCGACCCATTCGAACGTTGCGATACCGCCGGCATCATTTATCGCCGCCGCGGTTTCCTCCCCCAGGGTCTGATCGATATCGGCGACGATGACCTCGGCCCGTTCGGCAGCAACGGCCTCGGCAAACGCCCGTCCCAATCCTCGTCCGCCGCCGGAGACCAGGATTACCCTGCCATCGAGGATTCCCATAGAGGCGCTACATCCCCATCATGACGACGAACAGACGGGTCCTGCCGACCGGTTTTCCTGGATCAGCCAGCTTGCACAAATCGGATACCAGACGTTGCGAATACCGAGACTCTGCAGCTGTTCGGTCCGTTCCTGAACGATACTCTCAACCCTCATACCGCTCTCTTGCCTTTACCAAATCCAATAGAACTATCCCACCCCCGGCAGCATATTTCCAGCGGCCTCAACCCTCGGCACATGCCTTGTGAAGGGCGAATATGCCCGGCACGTCTGCGGCGTCGCGGCGGCCAAGACCGCATTCCGTAGCGATGCCGAAATCGGGATAATGCCGGGCAGCCGTGGTAATACGGCGGCGCGTTCCCTCGACGCCATCGCCGTCATGCACCAGGCCAAGATAGAGGGTACAGCCATCGGGCAAGTGCAAATCCGCCAGCGCCTCGAAATAGGCGTCGTCATCACGCTCGATCGGAACCGGCATATGGAACCATTGAACCGGCCTGTCGACCTTTTTGAGCAGGGCATTGGCGACCTCAACACATATCTTCAGGTCCTCGGGCTCTTTCCAATGTTTGTTGCCCATGCTCCCGTAACAAAGGTGATAGCCAAGCGCGACATCTTTCGGCACCCAACCGGACAGCGCCGCGAGACGCCCAATGAGAACCTCCCAAGGGTCGTCGAACGGCGCGGGATGAAGCGCTTCGAAGATACTCATTTCGGTGGCGACATCCCACTGCACGGCGAGGTCTTCACGGGGAATGACGGCGCAAATTGTCTCAAGCTCAGCCCGCATCGCGGCGTCGTAAATCGGCTGGACCGCCGCCTGGGATTCATAGGCGATGAAATTATAGACCGGCGCGAACGGCGTCGGCATTGCGACCTGAAACCGCGCTTCGGCAGGAATAATGCCCGCACCCCGGCTTGTCGCGAAAATTTCGTAAGAAGAGATGGCCGTACGATCAAAACCGAGCGCACCGAACGAAATATCGCGCGCATCGGCACCGGCTTTCAAGCGTAGCGGTGGATGCTGCTGGTACGCCCGCTCCCGCCTGTCGATTTGTTCGAGGGCGGCCTGTTCTTTGAAATGCCGGAACTGCCAGCCGATCCAGTTACCCCGTTCCCCGGTCTCGCCGTCGGGAAAATAGGGCGTCAGTGATCCTAGTGTCTCGCCAGAGAGGCGAAAGACGGCCTCTGCATCCGCCAAGGGAACCGATCCGACGAGTAACACTGGCCGGTTTGTCATTTTCTGATCCTCAGAGCCATGGGCCAGCACGGTAGCAAGCTACGCGCTCGCCTGTCACGGTCGCAATTCCACAAACCTCGCGACGGAAAATCGTTACTCACGTCGTTGAGAGACTGATAGTTCGAACTTGATTTCCGAAAAAGCGCCGATCAGGATGCCGCTCCACTCGACGACGACCACATCCCAACAAAGGTAACGGGGAGAAGCCATGATCGCGCTCGTCTACAGCGCAACGATCTTCGTCAGCGCTCTCTTGCTATTTGCCGTGCAGCCGATGATCTCAAAGGCTCTGCTACCCTTACTGGGTGGCGCGCCGGCGGTATGGAACACCGCCCTGGTGTTTTTCCAGGGACTGTTGCTGATCGGTTATATATACGCCTTCGCACTCTCTAAACTGAAGAACCTCCGTCGCCAGGCCTATATCCATCTCGCCATTCTCGTCCTGGTGTTCATCACCCTGCCCATCGGGTTGCCGGATGGATGGGTGCCCCCGGCAACGCAAAACCCCGCACCATGGGTGATCGCCACCCTGTTCGTTTCGGTCGGCGCTCCTTTTTTTGCACTTTCGACCAGCGCGCCGCTATTCCAAAAATGGTTCTCCCACACCACCCATAAAGATGCCGCCAACCCATATTTTCTTTATGCCGCCAGCAATCTCGGTGGCTTTGTCGCCCTTCTGACCTATCCGACCATCGTCGAGCCCAGCCTCAGGCTAGCCGATCAGCGTTGGGCCTGGTCGGCGGGATTTGTGCTGCTCGCGGCATTGGTTGCCGCCTGCGTCTACTTCCTGCCGAGAAACGGCGCCGAACGCGGTGTCGAAACCACTCACGATTACCCGGAAAGCCAGGAAGGTAACAATACAACCTTTGAGCGGCCGACCCTGCTGCGGCGGTTACGCTGGATCATGCTGGCCTTTGTCGCTTCCAGCCTGCTGCTCGGCATCACCAATTTCATGACCACGGATATCGCCGCCGTCCCCCTGCTCTGGGTCGTGCCGTTGGCGCTCTATTTGCTAACCTTCGTCATCGCCTTCTCGCGGCGCCCCATTTTTCCCCATAAATGGGTCCTGATCGCGCAGCCCTTGCTGGTCCTCCCGCTGGTGCTGTGGTTCTACTGGCTGTTCGAGCCATCGCTCTCGACCCTGTTCGGAATTCATCTCGCCGCCTTTTTCGGGACCGCCCTGATGTGCCACGGTGAGTTGGCGCGGACCCGGCCCGGCACCCGTTATCTGACCGAATTCTATCTCTGGATCTCGGTCGGCGGTGTCTTGGGCGGCGCGTTCAACGCCCTGCTCGCCCCGTTGATATTCGACGACATCATCGAATACCGTCTGGTCTTCGTCCTGGCCGCCCTGTTATTGCCGGCGCGGCAATATCTTTCCTTCATCCCCAACCCCAAAGTGACCGCCCATGCAATTGGGATGATCGCCGTCGCTCTTATTATCTGGTTGGTCTATCACATCGGCGAGACCAACATCGAACTGTTATCCACCTTCGGCACCGCAGCCACGATTATCATTATTCTCCTGGTGCTGGGATTATCGCGCAGACCGGTCTGGTACGCCGCCGCCATCGCATCGATCTTCATCGCGGGATCGGTCTATGAGTCCACCGATGAAACCACCATTTACAAAGGCCGCAGCTATTTCGGCGTCTACAAGGTGGAGAAGACCGGGCCGTTCCACCAATTCTATCACGGCACGACGATCCACGGCGTGCAGCACACCGACCCCGAAGTGCAGACCGAACCGATCTCTTATTACTCGCGGGAAGGGCCGATCGGTCAGATGTTCCGCAATCTGGCCTTAAAGCCGGAAAACCGCCGCGTCGCGATTGTCGGTCTCGGTTCGGGCGTGATCGCCTGTTACGGCCGTGCCGGCGAACTCTGGAGCTTTTATGAGATCGACCCGCTGGTCGAACGCATCGCGCGGGATCCAAAATATTTCACCTATATGGATAAATGTGCGCCCCAGAAAGAAGTCATTATCGGCGATGCCCGCCTGACCCTGAAAGAGGCCAAGCCCCGGGAATACGACATGATCTTCCTGGACGCCTTCACGTCGGATGCGATCCCGATGCATCTGCTGACCCGCGAAGCCATCGAGCTCTATCTGAGCAAGCTGGCCGAGGGCGGCGTCATCGTGTTCAACATCTCGAACCGAAATATCAGCCTGCGTCCGGTTTTGCGCGCCGCCGCCGATGACCTCGGCCTTGTCGCCCTCGCCGCCGCGGATGATGAGACGCCTTATTATCACGAGGTGGGAATGATCTTCGAATCCGAGTGGGTTGTACTGGCCCGCAGGAAGGAAGATTTCGGCAACCTGCCAAAGGGTCAAATGTGGGAGGTCCCCAAACAGGATCCCGGCACGGCGGTCTGGACCGACGATTATTCAAACCTGATCAGAGCCATCACATGGGTCGACGAATTTTAGGCGTGGCGGGGCATAACCCGGTAACGCTCCAGCTCAACAATATTCTGGGAGAGTGGGGTCGGTGGCTTAACACCGCCGACCCCAATAACCCGCATGGTCAGAACAGGGCTTTCAAACCGAGCCCGATGAACCACCCCCCTGTGTCCTCACCGTATTCGCGGGCAAAATCGGCCGTTCGACCGAATTTTTGTTCCCACACGGCACCGACGTAGGGCGATAGAGTACGATCGAAGACGTCGTAGCTCAGCCGAAGGCCAACCTCCGCCGTACTGAAGCCCGTGCCGACACCGAGTTTTTTGTCATCGGAAAATGCGAAGTCAATTTCCGCGGAAGGCGATAAGATCAAGCGGTTGGTGAGGAGCAACTCGTACTCCGCATCCACCCTTGCCGAGGCATCCCCCTTGTCACTGAGAAAAAGATCGGCATCGACTTCGATCCATTGTTTCACCAGGCCGGTTAAGCCGACCACACCGTACCAGCGGCTCTTACCCTTCGGCGCATCGAGACGAACCCCCGCCTTTACGTCGAAGAATTCCGAGACCGGCACTTGGCCAACAAGACGGTTTTCGAAAATCTCAAGCGTGCTGGTTTTGAGGTCGTATTCACCCTTGCCGAGCCAGCGTAGCTTGAACTCGTCGGTACCGTAGAAGGCATCGGCATTCCAGACGGCGAGTCGTTCTCTCTCGTCGCCCCATCGATGTTCAAACTCCTCAATCTGAATACCGTAGAAAGTGAGATCGGTTTCCTGCGCACTGGCAGGAAGAGAGAAGGTCACCGACGCAATCGCGCCGGCGACGAGCAGGAAGGGTTTCCAATATTTCATTATATACCTTCCCGGGATTTTTCGAGTTGAGCCGCATCCGGCCCGCCTTCAACGATGACCTTGCGGAACATGCCGGCGGCGGCGTGGTACGACAGATGACAATGGAAGGCCCATTGACCGGGCGCGTCGACCTCGGATTCCATGTAAACCGTTGTTCCCGGCGAGACGCTTACGACGTGCTTGATCGGGTTCCATTTTTTGGCGCCGACATCGAGAATTGACCACATCCCATGCAGATGCATCGGGTGCGTCATCATCGTCTCGTTCACGAACTTAAAGCGGACGCGTTCACCGTATTTGAGCCGGATGGGCTCGGCGTCGCCGTACTTCTCGCCGTTTAAGGACCAGATATAACGCTCCATATTACCGGTAATGCGGATCTCGATTTCCCGCGTCGCCGGTCGAAATTTATACAGACGCTTCTGTGCCTTTAGATCGGCGTAGTTCAAGAACTTCCCGCCATTCGCCGCCGTCGGGGTGAGCCCGCTGCCGGCTGCATAGAACGGCGTGCTCTTCGCCGCCGATCCGCCGCCATGCGCGGAATGATCCATCCCGGCCATCGGCTTACTCTCCTTGGCGTTCATGGATGAATGATCCATTCCCGCCATTGGCGCACTTTTCTTAGGGTCCGCCATCGCAGAGTGATCCATCTCCATGGGCGCACCCTTCTCCGGCATACTCATTTTTGAGTGATCCATCGCCGGCATGGGAGCGCTTTTCTTTGGGCTCGCCATCGTCGAGTGATCCATCTTCATCGGCGGACTTTTTTCGGGTCCTTTCATCGCCGATTGATCCATACCCGCCATAGAGTGGCCTTCATGACCCGGCGCCATTCCCATATCGGCCATCGTCAATAATGGCCGGGTCCGCATTTTGGGCACGTCAGCAGTCATGCCCTCGCGGGGAGCCAATGTTCCTCGGGCGAAAGCCGAGCGGCCCATGGATTCGGCAAAGATCGTAAACGCACGATCCACCTTTGGCTGGACAATCACGTCGTAGGTTTCCGCAACCGCGATCCGGAATTCGTCCACCGTCACTGGCTGGACATTATTGCCGTCGGCGCTCACGACCGTCATTTTGAGTCCCGGTATGCGGATATCGAAGTACGCCATCGCCGAAGAGTTGATAAACCGCAGGCGGATACGCTCACCCGGCTTGAACAAACCGGTCCAGTTCTGCGCAGGTCCCTTGCCGTTGATCAGCGGTGTGAAGCCTTGCACATCCTCGACGTCGCTCGCCATCATCCGCATGTCGCCCCAGTCGGTGCGATCCTGAATCGTTGCGGCCAGTCCGTCTTTGGAGACATCGCGAAAGAAGTCGCCAACGGTCTGTTGCTTCCGGTTGTAGTAATCGGACATCATTTTCAGGTTACGCATGATGCGCTTGCCGGAATGGGGATGCCTATCGGCCAGTTGCACGACATATTCCCGGTCATATTGAAATGGCTCGGGTTTCTTGGGCTCGATGACAATCGCCCCGTAGGCGCCGTCAGGCTCTTGAAAGCCCGAGTGACTATGAAACCAATAGGTGCCCGATTGAATAATCGGGAATTTGTACGTGAAGGTCGTCCCAGGCTCGATCCCATCGAAACTGATCGTCGGCACACCGTCTTGCTGGTAGGGCAAGATCAGACCATGCCAATGGATCGAGGTGCTTTCGTCGAGGTTGTTCTTCACGTTGATCGTGACCTCTTCCCCTTCTTTAAAGCGAAGCACCGGACCGGGAGACGAGCCGTTAAACCCGACCCCGTCGGCGACAAGCTCCCCGGTATCGATTTTCACCTCATCGACTGTAATGTCGTATGTGCCCGCCTCAACTGACAGCGGAACAATTGCGAGCAAAGCGGCGAATGCTAGGGCGCCAGGCTTATTGATATGCGTTATCGTCATTTCAATCTCCAATAAGAAACGGAGGCGCGCCCAACTCACGAGCGCGCCTTGCCGTTATTTGATTTCAAATTTTCCGACCATGCCGCTTTCGTAATGACCGGGCACATTGCAGGCGAATTCGAGATCCGCCTTCTCGGTAAATGTCCAGACGATCTCGGCAGACTTACCCGGATCGAGCAGGACGCTGTTTGGATCGTTGTGCATCATCGTCTTACCGCCGCCCATATCCATCTTCATGCGGTCAAAATTGATCTTGTCTGGCTCAAGCGCGCCGTGCTCGACCATCATCTTCATTTCCGCCTGATGACCTTTGTGCATTGTCGTGGTGCCAATATTGAATTCGTGGACGAACTCGCCTCTGTTGCGAATGATGAAACGGATGGTTTCGCCTTTCTTCACCGAGATTTTTGGCATTGAGAAACGGTTGTCGGTCATCACAACCGCAACCACCCGGTTTCGAGCCGATTTTTTGCCCGGCTTGCCGATCGCGGAAGCGGCGCCATGACCGCCCGCACCATGACCGTGGCCGGCGGCGGCATCGCTATGCCCACCGCTTTTTGGGGCTTCGTCAGCATGGCCGCCTTTATGTTCGCCGGCGGCGAAGGCGCCTGTTGAAATTGGTAGCATAAGCGCTGCTGCGAGGATCGCACCGCGGATCAAAGTTGGTTTTAGTTGAACACGCATTTCTACTATCTCCTTCTAACGTAACGTCGGAACGGAGATCGATCCGGTTACATTAAGGGGTACGTCAAACCACTGCCCGTAAGGGACAGAAGCAATAACGTCATCAAAACTGTGGTGAGTGCGTCGGCGTTAACCGAGGCGCGTTAGATGAAGGAGATTTCCGACTTCGGGACCGGCGGATCGCTATCTAAGTAAAGCGACCGCAATTGTACATCATGGATGACAAAACTGATCATCGAAATATCGCGCGCCGTATCCAAGTCACTCGATATCTGATCACGCGCGAACGAGGGGCTGCAAAAAACCGCGCTGCAGCACACCACACCCTGATGGTGATCGGATTGATCTACAGGGGTGGGACTTGTCTTACCGTGTATCGGAGAATGCGGGTGCATCTGGCCGGAACCTGCAGCACTGACACTCGAAATCGGTCCAAGGAAAAGGGCAACAACAAGCACCGTCAGCAGTACATAAAACTGCCGGGAAATTCGAAAGCTTGATGAAAATCCAGTGTAAGTCATTCGGTTTCCAAGGACTCTAAATACGCAGGAGAAAATTTAACAACTCTTACGTAAGGTACTAGATGGTGGAGAAAGAGATCCAAGTCCAGAAGAATCGGCCTCGGCTCACCTAAATTTGTATACCAACCTCTATGCATGCAGTACAGCGGCTGCTCCTTGGGAACTCGTCGCATCGCCGACGATAATACCACCGTCAGGGTGTGATCGCCGTCATAGGTGTATTCGGTGGACTGAGCTAATCTCAGTCTAACCATACGGCGGGAATTAGCCGTTTTTTATACCGGAGAGGTCAGAACGACCGATGCCCATCAACAGCATTCTTTCGACAGCCGTGAGCGGATTAAACGCCAGCGCCCAGCGCGTCAGCGTTTCCGCCTTCAATGTCGTCAATGCTAATACCCCGGATTTCTCGCCGCTGCGCGTCCAAAGCACCAGCCAGGGTGGCCGGCAAGGCACGCCGGCGGGCGTCGAAACCAAGGTCGTGCAGGGAACAGGCTCTGTCGATCTCGCAACGGAAGCCGTTAACCAAATCCAAGCTTCCGCCAGTTACACGGCAAATGCCTCGCTCATCCAAACCGCGGATGAACTCGTCGGCACGCTGCTCGATCTCCGCGCATAAACACCCAATCGTTTGACCGGGCGTGGTCTTGCACCACCGATAATGCTAAGATGGGTACTCGAAAATCCTATTCAAAACGCCGGACAGCATCATGGTTAAACTTGCCGATAGCGATATTCAGACCCGCGAAGTACTCGACTGGAAAGGGGTCCATCTTTTCCATTTCTATGGCTCATCCTGCTCCCAAAAGACGCGGATTTTCCTCAACCTCAAGGGGATTCCGTGGGAGTCCCACCTCATCGATATGGGCAATTACGAGAACATGGGCGCCTGGTATTTGGGGATTAACCCCCGGGGCCTGGTACCGACCTTGGTGATCGACGGCGAAGTCCATATCGAGAGCAATGACATCATCGCGCTGCTGGATGAACGCTTTCCCGCCCCAAAACTAATTCCCGCGGGCCGTGAGTCGGAAGTCGACGACCTCCTCCGCCACG
>JAQCKY010000056.1 GCA_027592155.1 Pseudomonadota bacterium | reverse complement strand
GAGACTCAGGAACGGGTTGTGATCGATGACGGCTGGGGGTCGGGGGTTGATGACGACCTGCCGCCGCTCAGGACAACCGTTTTCAAAGATACGGCCCGGACCGTGATCACCCGGAATAAGTCACCGGATGTCCCTTTCGACCAGTCGATTAATCCCTACCGGGGATGCGAACATGGCTGCATCTATTGTTTCGCGCGCCCCAGTCACAGCTGGTTGGGGTTGTCACCGGGGCTTGAGTTCGAAACCAAAATTTTTGCCAAATATGACGCACCGTCTTTGCTGCGCGACGAACTGCATAAATCCGGATATCAGTGCCAACCAATTGCGCTCGGCGTTAACACGGATTGTTATCAGCCCATTGAAAGAGGATTGGGGATTACGCGGGGTATCTTGGAGGTCTTGAACGACTTCAATCATCCCGTTTCCATTGTGACGAAATCCGCCGGGGTTTTGCGTGATCTCGATATCCTGTCGGATATGGCGTCGCGTAAACTGGTTCAGATTGTGGTTTCGGTAACGACACTTGACGGTTCCCTCGCACGGACGATGGAGCCACGCGCAGCCGCACCCCGTAACCGGCTTCGCACAATTCGGGCTTTGGTCGACGCCGGCGTGCCGACGGCCGTGCTGGCCGCACCGATGATCCCCGGATTGAACGATCCGGAGCTCGACGACATCCTGGTGGCCGCCTCGGATGCCGGAGCAACGCAGGCCGGTTACGTATTGCTTCGGCTGCCGTTGGAATTGAAAGATGTCTTCGTCGACTGGTTGCACAGCCATTATCCGACCCGTGCGGACAAAGTCCTCAGCCTGATGCGCCAGAGCCGCGACGGGGCGATTTATCAAAGCGAATTCGGCAAGCGCATGTCGGGTAGCGGCGTTTATGCGGACCTGTTACGCGCTCGGTTTCGCGCGGCGACCAAGCGCCTTGGCCTCAACGCGCGCAAATATCAAATGGACTGCGACAGTTTTGCCCCGCCGCCCAGGGCCGGTGACCAGATGGCGCTGTTTTAGACGCCGCGGGCGAGTTTTAAGCCCTCGCTCATGACGGCAATGCTGTCGAGCTTGGCATCGAGCTTTGACCAGTCATCATTTTCAGCGATGGCGGCCCAAATATCTTCCACTTCCTCGATCAGCATGGTGCAGGGTTTCTCCCCTTTAAAATAAGTATGGTCGAGTTGCCCTGGATGGCTGGGCGTCAGGCTGGCAAGTACCGCTTTAACCGGTGCGAAGGTTTCATCTTTATAGGCATCCGCCTCGGGGCTCTTGGCCGCCCGGTTCTCGCTGACCATACCGCCGTACCAATCGAAGAAGAATTGTTCGAAGCCCATCTGGCTCGCATGCAGGAACTGATAGAGCTTCTGCGCGAATTCCCTCTCTGCATCGACAGCAGGCGGCGTGAGGCCAAGCCGGGCGAACAGTTTGCCGTGTAGTTCAGCATGGAAGGCATCGGAGAAACCGTTGAGCGCGTTGACCAAAGGATCTTTTTCGCAGATCAACGTCAGCGTCTGGGCAAGCTGCTGCAGGTTCCAAGCCACAGCAGAAGGCTGGCTGCCATAGCTGTAGAGACCGGTTTGATCGAAATAGGCGGCGGTAAATCCTGGATCGTATTTTGGCAGGAAACGCCAAGGTCCGTAATCGAAGCTTTCGCCGGTGACCACCATGTTATCGGTATTGAGGACGCCGTGAACGAAGCCGGCCACCATCCACTCCGCGGCCAGACGCGCACAGTTCGCGACGCAGCCGGACAGAAATGCGGCGGTTCGGTCGTCGCCTGTGAGCGCCGGGTCAACCGGGACGTAGTGTGCAATGGCATAGTCGACAAGTTTTTGGATGCGCTCACCGTCCTGGAGATAAGCCTGGCGCTGAAAATTACCGAAGCGAATATGGGAATGGCTGAGCCTGACCATAGCGGCACCGCGGGTCGGCGATGGTTCGTCGTTCCGCTGAAGGGCCTCTCCGGTTTCGATCAGGCTGAAGGTCTTGGAGGTATAGACCCCCAGCGCTTCGAGCATGCTGGTGGCCATAAGTTCCCGGACCCCGCCCTTCAGGGTGAGGCGTCCGTCGCCGCCCCGGGAATAGGGTGTCGTGCCGGTGCCTTTGGTGCCGAGATCCAGAAGCCGGTTGTCCTTTGGGTCGCGGAGTTGGGCAAACAAAAAGCCCCGTCCGTCGCCGATCTCTGGATTGTAGACCCGAAACTGGTGGCCGTGGTAACGGACGGCTAAGGGCTCCGGCAGGTTGTCGGGTAACGCTTGGAAGCGTCCGAAATGGGCAATCCATTCGTTGTCGGTGAGGTCCCCCAATCCGACCCGGTCGGCCCAGTGAGTGTCGCGGTGACGAATGATGTGTTGTGGAAATTCGGCGCTTTGAACAGCGTCCGAAAATCCGTCGCCGAGGCTCGGAAATGTCGGAGCAGGGGCGTAATGAGGTGATGCAGGCATGGGCGAAGGGTAGAGCAAGCCCTTCAAGGGGTCACGCCCCAAAACTCACGCTATTGCGGCTGGACAGCAATGGTCCGGTTGTGGCCTATTCAGCCCCGAACAGTCCCGAAGGAACATATTATGCTGGAAGATCTGGACCGCGATCGCCTCATTGGTCTCTTGGAAAAATTGAACGGCGAGGATGACGCTGAAGTTGCCGCCGCTGCCAGGGAACTTCATGCCCATGTTACCGGCGCCGGCGTCAATTGGGATGAGTTCATCGCCTATGCCGAGGAGGATGACGAGGAAGACGATTACGTGGATGACGACGACGCGGATGACGATGAAACCACCGAGGCGGAGCTTTCCGCATCGAGGGTTGATCTCAGCGATGACGACTCCGATCTGTCGCCGCTTACCGAGGAAGAGAAGGCCGAGGCGCTGGGCCTGATCGACAAGCTGATGGATAACGTCTCCGCCGATACCCGGGAAGAGTTGAAGGATTATAAGACCGATATCGCCGAGGGCGAGTTCGAGCAGATGGACTTGAAATATCTTCGTGCCATGCAAGAGCGTCTCGGGAAGAAATCGAAATAAGGTAATCTTACGATGACTGGGAACGGCTTTATTTACCATATCTGCCGCAAAGACGAATGGGCAGAGGCTCAGAAGACCGGCGCCTATGGCGGATCTTCTCAAGATAAGGCCGATGGCTTTATGCATTTTTCCGATGCCGGCCAAATCGTCGAAAGCGCGGCGAAACATCGCGCGGGCCAATCGGGCCTTTGTTTGCTCACCGTCGATCCTGCTGGGTTGGGGGATGCCTTAAAATGGGAGGCGTCGCGGGGTGGTGCGTTGTTCCCCCATCTCTATGGCGACCTAAGCGTGATGGACGTTGCGGACGTCGATGATTTGCCTTTGGGCGATGATGGTCTGCATCGGTTCCCGCCGGCGTTCGGCGATGCCTGACCTGAGCTTCGAGGTGCAGGCCTGGGGGGACGGTTACCATCACGTAGCGGGAATTGACGAAGCAGGCCGGGGGCCTTTGGCGGGGCCAGTGATCGCCGCCGCCGTGGTATTTCGTGAGCGTCAGCTCCCCGACGATGTGTCATCGGTGCTGGATGACTCGAAACGCCTGAGTGAGAAAAAACGCGAATGGCTTTTCGACCGGATTACGGAAATCGCTCATGTCGGGGTCGGGCGGGCAGAGGTCGATGAAATCGACGACATCAATATCCTTCAAGCGACGATGGCGGCGATGGCCCGGTCGGTTGGCGCACTTCCGGTGGACACTGACTACGCTCTGGTCGACGGCAACCGAATTCCCAAGCTCGATTGTCCGGCCGAGGCGGTGGTTAAAGGCGACGGTCGAAGCTTCTCGATTGCCGCGGCCTCCATCATTGCAAAGGTGACGCGGGATCGTCTGATGTCGGAATTGGCGATTTTGTTCCCTGGTTATGACTGGGAAAAAAACGCCGGATATGGAACCGAGGCCCACCGAAAGGCTCTCGAAACCCTCGGTGTTACAAAACATCACAGAAAAACTTTCGCGCCAATCAACAATATGTTGAGTCCGCGAGTCATCTGAACCCCATATATTGGTAAGAGAATCTTGCTAAGTCATTGAATCTATTTTCTTTCTTGACGCGGACTCCGTGACGACTCAGGATGCGCGCCATGATAAAAAAACCGATCAAAGATCCCAACCGGATCATCCAGGGAAATTGCGTTGAAGTCATGGAAGGCCTTCCGGCCGAGTCCGTCGACGTCATCTTCGCCGACCCGCCTTATAATCTTCAACTCGACGGTGAGCTGAGGCGTCCCAACAATACCAAGGTCGATGGTGTCGATGACGCCTGGGACCATTTCGACAGCTTCCAGGCCTATGACGAGTTCACGCGCCGGTGGCTGACAGCGGCGCGGCACGTCCTGAAGCCCGACGGCACGCTGTGGGTGATCGGCAGCTATCACAACATCTTTCGGGTCGGGACGGCCTTGCAGGATCTCGACTACTGGATGCTGAACGACGTCATCTGGCGCAAGAGCAACCCGATGCCGAACTTTCGCGGGAAACGATTTACCAATGCCCATGAGACGATGATCTGGTGTGCAAAATCGCAAAAATCAAAATACCAGTTCAACTACGCGTCGATGAAGGCGCTGAATGACGATCTGCAAATGCGGTCGGACTGGCTGCTGCCGATCTGCTCCGGCGGTGAACGGATAAAAAAGGACGGACAAAAAGCCCATCCGACCCAGAAGCCGGAGGCGCTTCTCCACCGCGTGATTATGGCGTCGACGGATGTCGGCGATACGATCCTGGATCCCTTCTTCGGGACCGGCACGACCGGCGCCGTTGCGAAACGCCTGGGGCGCTACTTTATCGGCATCGATGAAGATTCCGGCTATATCAGGGTTGCTCAAAAGCGGATCGCGAATGTGCGGACGGTCGAGGATCCCAACCTGATCGATACGCCGTCCAAACGAAAAGAAGCCCGCATCCCGTTCGGCTGGCTGGTCGAGCGCGGCATGCTGACCCCGGGTGACGTTCTTTACGATCAGCGCAGTCGTCACACCGCGAAGGTGCGGGCGGACGGCACCATCATTAGTGCCGATCATCGAGGTTCAATCCACCAGGTTGGTGCCGCCGTCCAAGACGCGCCGGCCTGCAATGGCTGGCAATATTGGTATTACAAGGTCGAGGGGAGCCTGGTTCCCATCGACGTGTTGCGGCAGAAACTTCGGACTGAATTACAGTGACACGTGGGCGCATGTGGGTCAGGCTCCTCTGCAAGGAGCCGGCCCCGTGAGCTCCGTTTCCCTTCTGGATATCCTGCGGCTCGACAATCTCGCCCTGAGCATCTTCGATATCGGTGCGCGCTATACCGAGGGCGAACGCTATGCGCCGCTGGTTGGCCGGCCTGGAATTGAGGTTACGGGTTTTGAGCCCGATCCGGCACAGCGGAAGATTTTGGAAACCCGGTATCCAGGACATCGCTACCTGCCGCATTTCGTGGGCGATGGAAGTACGCGTACATTTTTCGAGTGTTATTACGGCGGCTGTTCGTCCCTCTATGAGCCGGACCCCGCCATCATCGACCAGTTTACCAGCCTTGGGACAAGCGAGGGATCCCAGTTTGAGGTCGTTAATCGCCATCCGGTCGACACCGTGCGTCTCGATGACGTCGACGGCATCGGCGATTGTCATTACCTGAAGATCGATGTTCAGGGAGCTGAGCTGGATGTCCTGCGAGGGGCGGAACAGCTGTTGGCCGGCGTGCTCGTCGCCGAGATGGAGGTTGAATTCGTCCCGCTTTATAAGGATCAGCCGCTATTTTCCGACGTCGACGCCTTCATGCGGGCCCGAGGGTTCATGCTGCACCGACTGGTGGATTTGTCAGGCCGGGCGTTTCGACCCTTTATGGCAAACGACAATCCCGCGTCACCGGTCAGCCAGCTCCTCTGGGCCGATGCGGTTTACATCCCTGAGTTCAGAACCTTAGAAAGTCTGGAGAACGACGGATTGTTGCATTTGTCGCTGTTGCTGCACGATCTTTATCTGTCGGTCGATCTATGTGGCCGCCTGTTGGCCATCTATGACGACCGAAATAGGTCTGACCTCCACGAAATCTACCTTGGTCATATCGCGGCGCACGGCGTCACCATTCCGTTCGCGAGCGTCAAAGACTGGACCGAGTGAGCGCACGTTTGTACCTCATCGTGTTGGTACAGGGACCTCGCTGGAATAATCGTAGAAACCTCGGCCGGTTTTGCGGCCAAGCCATCCGGCTTCGACATATTTTACCATCAAGGGGCAGGGGCGGTATTTGGTGTCCGCGAGCCCGTCGTGGAGGACTTGCATAACCGCGAGGCACGTATCGAGACCGATAAAGTCCGCAAGTTCCAGCGGCCCCATAGGATGGTGAGCGCCCAATTTCATGGCGGTATCGATGGCATCAACCGATCCGACACCTTCGTACAGGGTATAGACCGCTTCGTTAATCATCGGCAGCAGAATCCTGTTGACGATAAAGGCGGGGAAATCTTCGGAGCTGACCGGCGTTTTACCAAGTGAGACGGTGAATTCCCGGACGCTTTCGAAGACGTCAGGCTCCGTCGCGATGCCGCTGATGATTTCGATCAATTCCATCATCGGTGCGGGGTTCATGAAATGCATGCCGATGAACCGTCCGGGACGGTCGGTATCCGCCGCGAGTCGTGTGATCGAGATCGAAGATGTGTTTGTGGCAAGAATGGCATCTTCTTTAAGGATCGGGCAAATCGACTGGTAAACGGCGTTCTTGACTTCCTCGTCCTCGGTTACCGCTTCGATGACCAAGTCGCAGTCCTTCATCAGCCCGAAATCGGTACCGGATTTAACACGGGCGAGTGCCGCTGCCATGTCTTCGGCTGAGATGAGGCCTCTGCCCGATTGGCGGGACATATTTCTTTCGATCAAGGCGAGCGCATCGGAAACCCGGTCTTCGGCGATGTCGATCAGCAGCACTTCCGCTCCCGACAGGGCGCAAACATGCGCAATTCCGATACCCATTTGACCGGCGCCAACGACGCCGATTTTACTGATTGTTATTGCCATAAATTCCGCTTTCTCCGAGGGGTTCTGGGTGGTTACGAAGTTTGTTTTTCGAGTTCCGCGCTGAGCTCGGGTACAGCTTGGAAGAGGTCTGCGACAAGGCCGTAATCGGCGACTTGAAATATCGGGGCTTCTTCATCTTTGTTGATGGCAACGATAACCTTGCTGTCTTTCATTCCGGCGAGATGCTGGATCGCGCCGGAAATACCGACCGCTATGTAAAGGTCCGGCGCTACAATTTTTCCGGTTTGACCGACTTGATAGTCGTTGGAGACGAACCCAGAATCGACGGCCGCCCTGGAAGCACCAACCGCGGCGCCTAAGAGGTCGGCGACTTTCTCGAGCAACGCAAAATTTTCGCCGTTCTGCATGCCGCGTCCACCGGATATAACAATGCGTGCCGCCGTCAGTTCGGGGCGTTCCGAAACCGTCAGATCCCGGCCGACAAACCGGGATATTTCGGAACCACCCGGTACCGGAATATCCACGATCTCGGCTGATCCGCCGGCTGATTCGGCCGCTTCAAATGCCGTCGATCGAACAGTGATGACCTTGACCGGGTCCGCTGACTGAACCGTCGCGATCGCGTTTCCGGCATAGATCGGGCGCTGAAACGTATTCGCATCGTCAATTCCGACAATCTCCGAAATCTGCGAGACGTCCAGCAATGCGGCGACCCGGGGCATTAAGTTTTTGCCGGATGTCGTCGCGGGAGCCAGAAGATGGCTGTAATCGCCCGCAATGCCCATCACCAGTGGTATGAGCGCTTCCGCCAGCGGATGAGCAAGAGACGTGTCATCCGCAAGCAATACTTTGCTCACAGCGGGAATTGCGGCGGCGGCTTCGGCCACACCTCGACAATCCGCGCCTGCGACCAGAATTTCGACGTCGCCGAGCTCGGCGGCGGCCGTAATTGCATTCAGGGTTGCGCCCTTGAGCGCCCCCTCATCGTGTTCGGCTATGACGAGGACAGTCATCAAATCACCTTGGCTTCGTTTTTTAACTTGTCGATCAGTTCAGAGACGCTTTCCACGATCACCCCGGCTTCTCTCGACGCCGGCTCCTCAACCTTGAGCACGGTGAGGCGCGGCGCAATGTCGACGGAGAGTTCTTCCGGCGAGGTTGCGTCGATGATTTTCTTTTTCGCCTTCATGATGTTGGGCAAGGTCGCGTAACGAGGCGTATTGAGCCGCAAATCAGTGGTGACGATCATCGGCAAATTGAGGTTGAGTGTCTCGAGGCCGCCATCGACTTCCCGGGTCACGTTTGCAGTACCGTCCGCTAACTCAATCTTAGAAGCAAAGGTCCCTTGCGGCCATCCGAGCAGGGCGGCCAGCATCTGTCCGGTTTGATTACAGTCATCGTCGATTGCTTGTTTGCCGAGGACGACGAGGTCCGGAGACTCCGTGTCGACGATCGATTTCAGGATTTTGGCGACGGCTAAAGGCTCTACCTCGGCGTCGGTCACGACGTGAATACCGCGATCCGCCCCCATGGCAAGCGCCGTGCGAATGGTTTCCTGGCACTGTTGGGGGCCAATCGACACCGCAATCAGTTCCTCTGCGGTGCCTGCCTCGCGGAGGCGAACGCCTTCTTCGACGGCGATTTCATCGAAGGGGTTCATCGACATCTTCACGTTCGCTGTTTCGACCCCGGTTCCGTCACTTTTGACCCGAACCTTAACGTTGTAGTCAACGACCCTTTTGACCGCGACAATTACTTTCATAAGCCACTCATTGATATAGAAATTCAGGCCAGTCGCGCGCCTGATCAGATTGATTAGGCAAGCACCATATGAACCGTATTTGTTGATGTCAACGAACTTTCGGCAATGCAGAAAGATTGCCTCAAAAACCCCTAAGTTCTGACGTTTTAAGCAAAATTGTGTTGGTATGGAGGGGTCTGGCAGTTGGACCAGGACGCTGCCGAGCGGGGGTGCTAATCCTGGAACTAACGGTTCCCGCCGGG
>JAQCKY010000055.1 GCA_027592155.1 Pseudomonadota bacterium | reverse complement strand
TCATACCCGTCGTTGCCGGGCTTAGTTCCAGCCATTGACCTTTTAGGTCGTCGGAGAATTTGGCGACATAGAGCTTACCGTTCTCCAGTAGTTCGCGGTTATTGCCGCCCTCGACATATTTGTTGTCGCTGATGAAGCGATAAAGAAACTCGCCGCGTTCATCGTCGCCGAGATAAACAACGACCTGGCCGTTGGCGGCGACCACCAGTTCCGCATTTTCATGCTTGAAGCGGCCCAGCGCCGTGCGCTTTTTAGGCGTCGAAGTTGGATCCAAGGGATCGATCTCGACAATATAACCGGCGCGGTTGGGCTCGTTCGGATGCTTGGCGATGTCGAAGCGTTCATCGCTCGAGGCCCAGGCGTAACCGGCATCTTTTGTTTTGATGCCATAGCGTTTGAGATCGCTGCCCACGGCCAGGTCGGGATCGCCGCTGTGGAAGTAATTGTTAAAATTTTCCTCGCAGGTGAGATAGGTGCCCCAAGGCGTGCGACCGTTGCCGCAATTATTCCAAGTGCCCTTGGAGCCGGTGCCGCTGGGGTCGGCGGCGGTTTTGAGTAAATCGTGACCGCGCGCGGGGCCGGTTATTTCCATCGCGGTATCGACGGTGATACGGCGATTATAAGGGGAGTCCTTGACGATCGACCATTTCCCGTCGATCTGTGCGAGCTCGGCAATGGTGACACCGTGACCGGCTTTGCTCTTGCGGACATCGTCGGCGTTTTCCGGCGCTTTTGAATCCCGGTTGCCGTGGAAGATCTCGATGTTCACATATTCATTGTTCACCGCGAGGATGTTTTTCCCCTGGTGATGGAACAGGGCCATCCCGTCATTGTTGTCGCCCATGGCAAGTTCCTGGCTGGTGCCGGTTCCTCGGCTGTCCTGGTCGAATGCAGCACCTTTGGACCAGAGAGGATCTCCCCAACTGGAAAGCACGTTCCAGCGATAACCCCTGGGAACGGTTACGGTATCCAGACTGTTGGCTGGGACCGCTTCAAATCCTAGGCGGCTTCCATTGGCAAGAGCTCGAAGCGGGCTCAGAGCGGTTGAGCCTAAGACAAAGGCGCTGACACCAAGTCCGACGCCGCCCAGAAATCCGCGTCGGGATAGGACCCGGTCTTTGATCAGATCGAAATCCGTATCCTGATCGGACCCGCTCAAGGAAGGGTTACTCGTAATATCATCAACATCGATATGGTCGTCGTGCAATTGGTTCGGCATTTCTGGATGTCCCATCAGAGTATCAAAATAGCATGCTTTAGGAATCCTCACATCCGGTGACGTAAGTATGACGGAGCGATGAAGAATTTATGACAAGATCCAGCACCGAATATCTGAACGGCAAAACATTCGCGCTTTGCATGGTTCGATGCCGGACGCTGTGGTAAATTTTCCTCTCACTTAACCAAAGCCCGTGACTGTGCCAGACACTCAAAATACAACGACGGAAGACACGCCACAGCCGGCCACCGCGAAAACGGCGGTCAAAGGCGCGACACCGATGATGGCGCAGTATCTTTCGATCAAGGAACAGAATCCCGACTGCTTGTTGTTTTACCGGATGGGCGATTTTTACGAGTTGTTCTTCGAGGATGCCGAAAAGGCTTCCCGCGCGCTGGACATAACGCTCACCAAACGGGGGCAGCATCTGGGTAAAGACATTCCGATGTGCGGGGTTCCTGCCCATAGTCATGAAGCCTATCTTGCGCGACTGATCCGCCAAGGCTTTAAAGTCGCGGTGTGCGAACAGACAGAAAATCCTGCCGAGGCGAAAAAGCGCGGTAACAAATCGGTAGTTAACCGTGACGTCATGCGGACGATTACGGCAGGGACGCTGACCGAAGACACACTGCTCGATTCAAAAACCCATAACTATCTGTGCGCTCTTGCCGAGGCACAGGGTGCGTTGGGGCTGGCCTGGCTGGATATGTCGACCGGCGACTTCTTTGCCCAGCCTCTGGCACCATCGGATCTCGGTACCGTGCTGGCCCGGCTCGATCCGGGAGAGATTATTCTCTCTGAAAATCTCGAACGCGCGGAGGCGCTGCGGGACGACTTCTCGGCATGGTCGGAATGTTTATCCCCCCTGCCCGGCAGCCGGTTCGACAGCACCAACGGCGCGGCGCGGCTGCAGAAACTTTATGGAGTCTCGACCCTCGATGGATTTGGTAACTTTTCACGGGCGGAGCTCGCCGCCGGTGGTGCGCTGATCGATTATATTGAGCTGACACAAAAAGGCCGGCTGCCGAGACTAGCGCGCCCCGTACAGATTGCTCAAGGCTCGGTTATGGAGATCGACGCGGCGACGCGGCGGAATCTTGAGCTATCTCAAACTCTCGCCGGCGAGCGCAACGGCAGCCTGTTGGCGACCATCGACAAGACGATCACCGGCGCCGGTGCGCGCCGCTTGGCAGCTCAGTTGGCGGCACCCTTGACGGACGTGGCCGCTATCACGGCGCGTCACGATGGGGTTGATTTCATGGTGGCGGATGAACGCCGCCGGTCCACTTTGCGGGCACGGCTGGCGGCTTGCCCCGATATGGAACGCGCCTTATCGCGCTTGAGTTTGGGACGAGGCGGCCCGCGGGATCTGGCCGCCATCGGCGAGGGTCTGGCCGCCGGTGCAGAGATCAAGCCGTTGCTTGCCGACGCCATGATACCCGCTGTCGTCCAAGACGCCCTTGACGCGTTGGGTCTCGACGGTGACGCCGTCGCTCAGCTTGCCGAAGCCTTGTTGCCGGAATTGCCGCTCTATGCGCGTGATGGCGGGTTCATAAACCCGGGATATTCGAGCGCGTTCGACGAGCTAAAAGCGCTCCGCGACGAGAGCCGGCAGTTGATCATCGGATTGCAGGAGAAGTATGCGACCGAGACTGGCGTCGGTGCCGTGAAGATCAAACATAATAACGTTCTCGGCTACTTCATCGAGGTTAACAGCAAGTTGGCCGATGCCATTCCCTATGGTGCCGAGGGGCCGTTTATCCATCGCCAGAGCCTGGCCAACGCGATGCGGTTTACGACGGTGGAACTCAGCGATCTCGAAGGCAAGATTGCCAGCGCGGCGGATAAGGCGCTGGCTCTGGAGCTTGAGATCTTTGACGCGTTGGTTGCGCTGGTTGTTGCGCGCGGTGAAAGCATCTCCCGCGCCGCCGAGGCGCTGGCGACGCTTGATGTTACGGCAGCGTTGGCTGAACTTGCCGTCGATCAGCGCTGGTGCCGGCCGGTGATCGATACCAGCCATGAGTTTGACGTCGCGGGCGGCCGCCACCCTGTGGTCGAGGCGGCCTTGACCAAAAATCAAGGTCAGAGCTTCGTCGCGAATGACTGTGCTCTTGAAGACGACAACCAGCTATGGCTGCTGACCGGTCCGAACATGGCGGGAAAGAGCACGTTCCTGCGGCAAAACGCCTTGATCGCGATCTTGGCCCAGATGGGTTCCTTCGTGCCGGCCGCCAATGCGCGGATCGGGGTTATCGACAGGCTGTTTTCCCGGGTCGGTGCCGCTGACGATCTCGCCCGCGGGCGCTCCACCTTTATGGTGGAGATGGTTGAGACCGCCGCGATTCTCGGTCAGGCGACGGACCGGTCATTCGTTATCTTGGATGAGATCGGTCGTGGAACCGCGACTTTCGACGGTTTGTCGATTGCCTGGGCAGTCGTCGAACATCTCCATGAGGTTAATCGCTGCCGCGCTCTGTTCGCGACCCATTATCACGAACTGACCACTTTGAGCACCAAGCTGTCTGGCCTGTCCTGTCACGCCATGCGGGTCAAGGAATGGCAGGGTGACGTTGTGTTTCTTCACGAAGTTGCGGCCGGTGCTGCCGACCGGTCCTACGGCATCCATGTGGGCCGGTTGGCCGGGTTGCCGGCAGCGGTAATCGACCGGGCGGAATCGGTTCTTGCGGCGTTGGAAGAGGGCGATCAGGCGGGTGCAGTTGCGCGCCTCGCAGAAGACTTGCCCCTCTTCGCCGTTCGCCCCGAGGGTGGGTTGCCCAAAGCGAGCGGACCGTCCGTGGTGGAGGAAGCGCTGAAAGCGGTAAATCCCGATGACTTGACGCCACGAGCCGCCTTAGACCTGCTCTACGACCTGAGACGAAAGCTCGACAACTAGCCACTTACCGGTGCCGATTTGGGCGTTGATTGGTCCCGCCTCGCAGTTCGGGTTAAAATGCCCTATATAATAAGCGTATTTCTCTCTGTGGAGACAAAGCGTGCCGCCTTTACGTAACCAGCGCGAGATAATTGACCGCCTTGCCGTGACCGAGGCGCTGGAGGCTTGCCTGGGTGAGCGCTACTACAGCTCCGAGATGCGAGCCGAGGTTGTTGCCGTCATGAAAACGGCACTGCAGGACGGCTTTGATATCGTCCGCGAAAGATTTGAGGCCGGCGGTACCGGCGACGAAGTATTTGCCGGCAATGCTTTTTTGATCGACCAACTGATCCGTGTCCTGTTCGATTTCGCCGGCAGCAAGGTTTATCCGGCGGCAAATCTGTCGACCGGCGAGCAACTGAGTGTCGTTGCGATCGGCGGTTATGGCCGCGCCGAGCTGGCACCGTTCTCCGATATCGATCTGATGTTTCTCTTGCCATACAAGCAGACGCCCCACGGTGAGCAGGTTATCGAATATATGCTCTATGTGTTGTGGGATTTGGGTCTCAAAGTCGGCCACGCCACGCGCTCGTTGCATGATACTGTCAGGCTTGCGAAGGAAGACGTGACGATCCGTACCAGCCTGCTCGATGCGCGCTGGTTGTGGGGAAACCAGGCGCTGTTCCTGGCATTCAAGGAACGTTTCGACAAAGAGGTAAAGGCGGGCAGCGGCCCGAAATTTGTCGAAGCTAAACTGGAAGAGCGGGATGCTCGCCACGAGCGGATGGGCGACACGCGCTATGTGGTCGAGCCCAATGTCAAGGAAGGCAAGGGCGGCCTGCGGGATCTGCAGACCCTCTATTGGATCGCCAAATATTTGTATGAGATGGAGACGTTGGCCGACCTGGTCCCGGCAGGCGTTTTCACTAAACAAGATGCCCGGCGCTTCGAAAAAGCGCAGGCGTTTCTCTCCACGGTGCGATGTCATTTGCACTATTATGCCGGCCGCGCTGAGGAGCGCTTAAGCTTCGACGCTCAGACAGCGATCGCGGCGCGGCTTGGCTACACAGATCGGGGTCGAGTCAGCGGCGTCGAGCGGTTCATGAAACATTATTTTCTGATCGCCAAGGATGTGGGTAATCTGACCCGGGTCCTCTGTGCTACCCTTGAGGACAGGCACAAAAAGAAACAGGGTTTCTTCCACCTGCCGCTGATGGCTCGGCGGAAACTTTCCGTGGACGGCTTCAAAGTCGACGGCGACCGATTGACGGTTGAGAGCGAAAATGCGTTTAGAGAGGATCCGATAAAACTGCTCCGATTATTTGCGGAAGCTCAGCAAAACGATTTGGATATCCATCCGGAGGCGCTGCGCCTCATTACCCGCGATCTGAAACTGATCAATAAGGCATTGCGCGCCCAGCCTGAAGCCAACCGCCTATTTGTCGAGATCTTGACTTCTAAGAAAGATCCAGAGAAAGCCCTCCGCCGCATGAACGAAGCCGGTGTGTTCGGCAAGTTCATTCCCGATTTCGGCCGTGTCGTTGCACAGATGCAGTACGACATGTACCACACTTATACTGTCGATGAGCACACGATCCGAGCCATCGGCATGCTGGCAAAACTCGAAGCCGGAAAGCTCATCGATGAAGCGCCGGTTTTCTTGAAGTCTAACATAGAGGTGCATTCCCGGCGCGCGCTGTATCTTTCGGTTCTGATCCACGACATCGCCAAGGGGCGCAACGGCAGCCATTCCGAGTTGGGCGCCAAGATTGCTTTGAAGCTTTGTCCTCGGCTCGGCCTGACCGAGGAGGAGACCGAGACAGTATCCTGGCTGGTGCTCCAGCACCTGACGATGAGCGATATCGCGTTTAAGCGGGATGTCGACGATCCAAAAACCATCGCCGATTTCGCCGGTATGGTTCAGTCGGTGGAGCGGTTGCGGCTGCTCACCGTGCTTACGGTTGCCGATATCCGGGCCGTCGGTCCAGGCATATGGAACAATTGGAAATCGAACCTGCTCCGCAATCTCTATGAACGCACGATGCAGCATTTGTCCGGCGACCGGCTGGCGGAAAACCGGCAGCATCGGATTGAAAGTGCGAAGCATAAGCTGCGTGAGGTGCTAACCGATTGGACCGATGCCGAGTTCGAAGCGCATGTCGCCACAACCTACAGCCGCTACTGGCTGGCGTTCGATACGGAGGTTCACCGGCGTCAGGCGGAAATCGTCCGGGAAGCGCAACAGCGTAATCTCGATATTCATATCGAGACCCGGATTAATGACGAATTCGAGTTTACCGAAATCGCCGTCTACACCCACGATCATCCCGGCCTGTTTTCGCAAATTGCCGGCGCTATGGCGTTGTCCGGGGCGATGATCGTCGATGCTAAAATTGTGACACTGTCGAACGGGATGGCTCTCGACACCTTCATCATTCAAGACGTCAACGACACCGCCTATGACGATAAGGCGAGGCTCAAGAAGTTATGGGGCCGGATCGAGGATGCCATCGCCGGAAAATTATATTTGCAGCGGGAGTTGGCAAAGGCGGGCCCTCAAGATATTCGCCGCCGCGGCCGATCTTTCAAAGTAGCGCCGCGTGTTCTTATCGATAACAAGGCGAGTGCAACATTTTCGGTGATCGAGGTAAACGGGCGGGATCGGCCTGGTTTCTTGGACGATGTGACGGCGGCCTTAACGGAACTCGGGCTGCAGATCGGCAGCGCCCATATTATGACCTATGGTGAACGGGCGGTGGATACATTCTATGTGGTGGATATTTTCGGAAGCAAGATTCAGGATGAGCGGAAATTCGAGCGGATTCGCGCGACTCTCTTGGAAGCGATCGTGCCGAGTGAGTCTGCCGCCGTACAAGCGGCGGAATAGGTGAGAGCGTTACCGATCACAAAGCCGTCGCCTTGAACCGCTAGCTATTTCTTGGCTTACCACCCCAACATCGATTAAACCCTTTGCCCATGAGCCTCTTTAAGGCAATCGCAACCGTCGGCGGGTTGACACTTGTCAGCCGCGTGTTCGGATTCATCCGGGATATCCTGATTGCCGTGATGCTCGGCGCCGGGCCGCTGGCCGATGCCTTCATTGTCGCGTTTCGTCTGCCGAATCTGTTTCGCCGTTTGTTCGCGGAGGGTGCGTTCAACGCCGCGTTCGTGCCGATATTCGCGGGACGGCTCGAGCAGTCTGGAAAACAAGCGGCACAGGCGTTCGCCGAGCAGGCTCTGGCCGTGCTGCTCTGGGCGTTGCTGGTGATGGTGCTGGTTTTCGAGATCTTTATGCCCTACGCGATCTTCGCGATCTCGGCGGGGTTTGCGGATACTAACGAAAAACTCGAACTGGTGATCCTGCTCACCCGGATCACCTTTCCCTATTTGTTGTTCATCTCACTGGTCTCCCTTATGGCGGGGGTGCTCAACTCGATGCAGCGATTTGCCGCGGCTGCCGCGACACCCATCCTGCTTAACCTGACACTGATCAGCGGGCTGATCTGGTTCACTCAATTCTTTGAGACGCCGGCGCATGTTCTGGCCTGGGCTGTGGCCGCCGCCGGTATCATTCAGTTCGTTTGGCTGCTTTATCATTGCGGCCGGTCGGGAATGTGGCTGCGCCTGCCCTTACCGCGCCTGACGCCGGATGTGCGTACGATGCTGCGGCGCATTTTGCCAGGGGCGGTCGGCGCCGGGGTTTACCAGATTAATCTTCTGATCGATACCAATTTTGCGTCTTTCCTTCAGGACGGCTCAATTACCTATCTCTATGTCGCCGACCGGGTGACGCAACTGCCTTTGGGCGTTGTTGGTGTCGCGGTTGGGACGGCCTTGCTTCCGATTTTGTCGCGACAGCTGAAATCCAAAGACCCAGGCTCGGCCCAAGACAGCCAAAACCGGGCGCTGGAGATTACGCTGCTGCTGACCCTGCCGGCGGCGGTGGCGCTGCTGGTCATTCCGATGCCGATCATCGTGGCCTTGTTCCAATATCAAAGCTTTACTCTGGATTCCGCAGTGGCGACCGCGGGTGCGCTTGGCGCCTATGCGTTGGGGCTGCCGGCCTATGTTCTTATCCGGACCATAACGCCCGGCTATTTTGCCCGGGAAGATACTGTAACACCGGTCAAGGTGGCGGCGGTCGCCTTGCTTGTTAACTTGGTCTTGAACATCGTTCTGATCGGCCCGTTCCAACATATCGGTTTGGCCTTAGCGACATCGATTTCGGCATGGATCAACTTTGCACTTCTGGCCTGGCTGCTTCATCGGCGTGGTCATCTGGCGCTTGACCGGCGGTTTAAACGGCGTCTGCCTCGCATCTTGTTGGCTAGCTTGGGTATGGGGCTGGCGCTTTATGGCCTCGACGTCGTGCTCGCCGGTCTGATGGCAGACGGTACGATCGGCCGGATTGCGGCGATGGTGATGTTGGTCGCCGGAGGACTCATCAGCTATGGCGCCCTAGCGCTTCTCTTTGGATGTGCGACCCCGGCGGAGCTTCGGCGGGTGTTCAGCCGGCGGCGCGACCGAAAGCCGACTTGACCCTCTGGGCCTGCATCGCCATAACACCGCAGCTTTTCAGCCTGAATTTTAAGAGCAGATCATGGAACGTATATTTTCCGGCATTCAGCCGACAGGGGATCTTCATCTCGGAAACTACCTGGGTGCGCTGAAGAACTGGGTACAACTACAAAACGAATATGAGTGCATTTATTGCCTCGTCGATCTGCACGCCATTACGGTCTGGCAGGACCCGAAAGAACTCAGGGCAAATACGCTGGAAGTGACGGCGGGTTTGATCGCGGCCGGCTTGGATCCGAAGCACAATGTGATCTTCAATCAGAGCCAGGTGCCGGCCCATGCCGAACTGGCGTGGATCTTCAATTGCATTGCGCGTCTGGGCTGGCTCAACCGGATGACGCAGTTCAAAGAGAAGGCCGGCAAAAATCGTGAGAACGCGTCGGTTGGTCTTTA
>JAQCKY010000054.1 GCA_027592155.1 Pseudomonadota bacterium | reverse complement strand
TCTGCTCAACCGGGGTGCCGAGATGGATGGCGAGGCCCCAATAAATTAGCCGCAGATCGTCGACCGAGTATTTGTCGACGGGAAATCCTTTGAGCAAATTGATCCCCGGGCCGGTCTCCAGCTTATCCCGGATATCCACCAAAACTTTTGAAACCTGGGGGAGGGGGAATTGGTCCTGGCTTAAGTTGCCAAGTGTGCCCCCCGCCGCTTTGGCGTGGCGAAAACCGGCATCGATTTCGTCGATCTCCGTTGGTTTGAGCCGACGGCGCCAGTGTGTCGCGGTTTCCATGTCCGGTGCCCGCCATGCCGCCGGGCTATCGACCTCGCCGATCTGTGTCATTCGCGTCCTCCCCATTACTCGGTCGAATGGTATGGCGGAATTTTGTGTCGGGTCAACATGACGCGGAAATTGATCCAAATGGAACTCCCTAACGGGCGACAAATCGGTGCCAACTTCCCAGCGCGGAAATATTTTCGGCGTTTTTCGTGGCATAGGTCTCACAGATGAAGCCGTTTACCGATGAGCCGTCTTCGAGGGTGACCGTGCCGATCCCCAAGGGGGCAGGGATGCCGTCCACGAAACTGCCGAAATGCGCGGCCGGAACGGACCAAATTTCGCACTCGATCGCACTCCCGACCTCTTCGACCCTCACAAGCCCCGGCCGGGGCGGTGAAAACTCCGTCAGCGCATAGAATTCATACAGCGGTGCCGTTTTTGTGGTCTGAACCAATTTGGCGCCCCGGTCGGTCAATTCTTTGTTGAGCGGCAGTCCGGCCATATGGGCACCGACGGCGACGACCAGAATTCCATCCTGATCCTCGCTTTGAAGTTCAGACTGAGGAAGTGCGATCCCTGTTGCGCCCAGCGGCGGCGAGAATATCCGGTGAACCTGATCCCCAAGGCGGGCCAAGCCATGGTCCCTGAAGGCGGGTGCGACGAGCGTGACTCCAAATGGCAGGCCGTTGCCATAGAACGTGGTCGGGACCGCCAATCCGCATAGATCCAACAGGTTCATGTAGTTGGTGTAGTAGCCCAAATTCGTATTGAGCGTGACCGGGTCCCCATTAACCTCAACGATGGTATAGATCGAACCGGCGGTCGGGGTGAGCAATATATCGATCTCATCCCATACGGCTTCGGCGTCGCGGGTTAGTGCTTGCAGGCGGTACGATGCCTCGAAGGCATCCGTGGCGTTGAAATCACGTCCCTTTTCGACGATCGACCGGGTCACCGGAAAAATATCGTCGGGGTTCTGTTCCAACATCGTCCGTGTGGCAACGTAGCGTTCCGCCACCCAAGGTCCGCTATAGAGTAGGTTCGCGGCTTCTTGAAAGGGGCCGTACTCAATTTCCTTAATCTCCGCACCCGTAGATCTCACTTTTTCGACTGCATCTGCGAACAAGCCAGCGGCTTCTTCATCACCAAAAAATTCCAAGTCGCCCGATCCCGGAACGCCAATCCGAAGCCCCGCCAAAGAGGATGGCAGAACCGAGCTCGCAGGCGGTGCGGCGCGGGAGAAGGGGTCCGATGCGTCGAAGCCTGCCGCCACGGATAACACCCGTTCGGCGTCCGGTACGGTGAGCCCGAAGATGGAAAGACAGTCGAGGGACCGGCAGGCGGGAACCACACCGGATGTGCTGAGCAACCCTTTTGTCGGCTTTAGCCCGACGATGTTGTTGAAACCGGCCGGCACACGCCCCGATCCGGCGGTGTCGGTGCCAAAGGAGAAACTCACCAAACCCAGCGCCACGGCGACGGCGGAACCCGAGCTGGATCCACCGGATATATAGGCATTATCGAAGGCATTCTGTACGGCCCCAAAGGGAGATCGGGTTCCGACCAGTCCCGTGGCAAACTGATCCAAATTGGTTTTGCCGATCAGAATCGCCCCCGCATCGATCACCCGCTGAACCGCCGATGCCGTCCTGGCGGCGGTATAGGCGAAGACTGGACAGGCCGCCGTGGTTGGGTGCCCCGCGAGATCGATATTATCCTTGATGGCGAAAGGGATGCCATAGAGCGGCAGGCTGTCGGGCGAATCACCTTCCAATTCGGCGGCGCGTTCAAACAGTTGCTCTTTGTCGATCAGATGAATCCAGATCGGATTGTCGGGATGTTCGGCGATGCGTGCCAATACCGATTCGACTAAGTCGATCGGGGTTAACTCACCCAATGAATAGCGATGTAAAAGGGCTTCTATATCAAGGCTTTCGGTCAATTCCACCGTAACGCTCCTATCGTACGCACTCGTCTAAATCCGACTATGCCATCCCGTAAGATCATGTAAAGCCTTGCTACTCTGGCGCGGTCTGCGGTTTCCCCGCGTGGCGATTCAAGGGTGATCATGATACCGTCGTTGCCTGTAAAGCGAGTGACGTAGTGAAGCTATGAAGGCATCGGCGAACGAGTTTTCCTTCGCGGCTGAACCCTATTCCGTTCAGTTCGATCCTGATTCCACTGCTCTCCTCATCATCGATATGCAACGAGACTTTCTGGAGCCGGGCGGCTTCGGTGAATTGCTGGGCAATGATGTCTCATTACTCCGAAGCACGATCGAGCCTTGCCGGAAAATTCTGGCCGCGGCGCGCGATGCTGACATTGCCGTCATTCATACCCGCGAGGGCCATCGTCCCGATCTGATGGATGCGCCGGCCTCGAAACTACGGCGGGGGAAGTTAGAGACCGGCATCGGCGACGCCGGGCCCATGGGCCGGGTGTTGGTGAGGGGGGAGCCGGGTCACGATATCATCCCTGAATTGGCACCGGCAGAAGGGGAGCCGGTTATCGACAAACCGGGGAAGGGCGCGTTCTACGAAACCGATCTGGATCTGATCTTGCAGAACCGGAACATCAGGACGTTGATCGTCTGCGGTGTCACCACCGAGGTCTGTGTTCACACCACGGTCCGCCAGGCCAATGATCGGGGTTACGAATGCATTGTACTGTCCGACTGCGTTGGTTCGTATTTTCCGGAGTTCCAGCGGGTCGGACTCGACATGATTAAGGCCCAGGGGGGTATTTTTGGCTGGGTCTCTACTTCGAAGGAGGCAGTGGCTGCATTGACGAAGAGCCGATCGTGACCGTGCCGTAATCCGGCAAACAAAATATATTGTGGCGTTAGGCGTGAAGATCGATGGCCGACGAAGAGCTTGAGGAATCAGATCGAGGCGACGGTGAGGACGAGGGTGAAGACGAAGAGTCATCCGGCAGTAAAAAGAAACTGATCCTTATTATCGGCCTTGTGATTTTGTTGATTGTCGGCGCAGCGGGTGCCGCGTTCTTCACGGGTCTGCTCGACCCCCTTATAAAGCCTTCCGAAGAGACCGAAACAAAAAAGGATGAAGGCGGTCCGACAACAATAACCTCCGCCGAGGCGACCTTCTTCGATTTACCTGAACTCCTGGTAAATTTGAACGCCGGAACCCGGAAATCCACCTTTTTGAAAATTCGCGTCAGCCTCGAACTCGAAAAACCCGGAGATGTTGAAACCGTCCGCCAGTTGATGCCCCGGGTGATCGATAATTTCCAGGTCTATTTACGAGAGCTTCGGATCGACGATCTGAAAGGGTCCGCCGGCATGTACCGGCTTCGAGAAGAATTATTGACAAGGGTTAACGCCGCGGCCTTTCCGGCGCGCGTCAATTCCGTTTTGTTTAAGGAAATGCTAGTACAATAGAATATATAGTTGGTGTGGCTAAAAAAACGAAAGCGTGAAACATGGCCGATGAAGACGTAGATCAAAAATCGGTCGCCGAGGCAGAAGCAGAAGCGGATGCCAGCTCTCAGACATCAGAAGGATCGGAGACCCAGGGCACCGGTGATCCCGACGAACAGGACGACCTCGCCGCTGAGTGGGAAGCGATGGTTGGAGATGACGACGCCGGCGGCGGTGACGCTGCCGACGCGGCGGCGGCTGCATTCGATGGCGACGGCGGTGACGCCGATGATTTGCTCGGCGGCGGTGCCGGCGAAACGACGCGCGTTCTAAACCAGGATGAAATCGATAGTCTGCTCGGCTTCGATGACGAACAAGAAATGGCTGCCGAAGAATCCGGCATCCAGGCAATTCTCAACAGTGCGCTGGTTTCGTACGAACGCCTGCCGATGCTTGAGGTGGTGTTCGACCGGCTCGTGCGCATGATGTCGACGTCCCTTCGAAATTTTACGTCCGACAACGTCGAAGTTTCCCTCGACAATATTACGAGCCTCCGCTTCGGCGATTATCTCAACTCGATTCCCCTGCCGGCAATGCTCGCCGTGTTCAAGGCCGAGGAATGGGATAATTTCGGTCTCTTGACCGTCGATAGCTCGTTGATCTACTCGACCGTAGACGTCTTATTGGGCGGGCGGCGCGGTACGGCCGCGATGAGAATCGAAGGCCGGCCATACACCACAATCGAACGCAATCTCGTCGAGCGCATGGTCCATGTGGTGCTCGCCGATTTGAGCGCGGCGTTCGATCCGTTGAGTCCCGTCACATTCAGGTTCGAACGCCTGGAGACCAATCCGCGTTTCGCCACAATATCGCGTCCCTCTAACGCCGCGATCGTGGCCAAGCTCCGGATTGATATGGAGGATCGAGGCGGACGCCTTGAACTGCTGATCCCTTACGCGACCCTCGAGCCGGTACGGGAACTGCTTCTCCAGATGTTCATGGGTGAGAAATTTGGCCGTGACTCCATTTGGGAAACCCATTTGGCGGAAGAACTCTGGAAGACGGATGTTCATTTAACGGCGGTGCTCGACCAGCAGATTATGAATTTGCGGGATGTATTTAACCTGAAGGTTGGCTCCCAAATCCCCTTGAGCGCAACGCCGAACTCCGAGATCGAGATCCGGTGCGGCGACATACCGATGTTTAAGGGAATGATGGGACGCAAGGGCGACAACATCGCGGTGAGAATCGCGGATAAACTAAAACGTGAAACGGAATAGGGGGCTCCATGGTCCTGGATATCTTGGTGGCGGTATTGATGGCGTGCACGATTGGGTATGCTTTTCTTCTCAATCGACGGTTGCTTGACCTAAAAAAAGACAAAAAGAAATTGGAGGGGCTTGCGAAGAGCTTCAACGATGCCACCCAGAGGGCGGAGCAGAGCGTTGCCAAATTGCGGGTGGCGGCAGCGGATGTCGTCGATGAGTTACGCAAGGGAATTTCTGACGCCGAGGCGCTCCACGGTGATTTGGAACTCCTGTTGGAGCGCGGTGATGCGGCGGCCGATACGCTGGAAAATGCCGTTCGCGGCGCGACGAGTAAGGCGCGGTCTTCATCATTGCCGTCGGCGCGGCCGGCTTCCCAGCCGGTCAAAATGGGAGTTGAGCCCGGCGAGGGGTTGCCGTCACGATCTCGGCCCGCGGATGGGCAGCAATTTGTGGACCCCTCGGCCTCTCATTCAGAGGCGGCGCGGGAACTTATGGATGCGCTTCGCGCGGCCCGTTAACATATAAATGAACCTGTACGCGATGAAATCTCCAAGGCGGCCGGTGTGATCATGACGAAGCTTTTGTCTAAAATTAGATTGCTGCCAATCGTGATCTTTGCCGCGACCCTCCTGCTGACGGTGAAGATCAGCGATATCGTCGACGGTTTCGATGGAGCACCGGACCGGTTACCGGTCTCCAGCGCCGTCGCGCAAGGGACACCGGCGCCGCCGCCCAGCAGCGGTGAGAATTTACCTCAGTCCGGACCGCTGCGAACGCCCAATCCGCCGCCTGTCGCGGGTACACCGCCTGCCGCGGGGGCGAAACCTTCGGTGCCACCTGCAGCCTCCAAGCCGGAATCGGCCCTGGACGATCCGTCTCTATTTACCCAAAACGAAATCGACCTGCTGCAACAACTTGCTGATTGGCGGGACCTCTTGGATTCCCGGGTCCGGGAGTTGGACGCTCGCGAGGGGCTTTTGAGCGCGGCGGAAAAACGCATCGACCGGAAAATTCAGGAGATGAAAAATCTGGAAGTGGCCATCCAATCGCTGTTGAAGAGTCATGAGCAGCAGGAGAAGGGGAAGATTGAAAGCCTCGTTAAGATTTATGAGACTATGAAGCCCAAACAAGCCGCCAGGATATTTGAACAGATCGAATTGCCCACGCTGCTCCGGGTCGCCGAGCGGATGAAAGAACGTAAGCTCGCGCCAATCATGGCTCTGATGGATACGGCCAAAGCGAAGGAAATGACGGTAGAGTTGACGCGGCTGCGGGAATTACCGTCTGGTGGGGCGCCCATCGTATCAGGGAGGCCACGAACACCAGGCAGTTAGTCTAGCGATCAGGAAATCGACCTGTTCGGACCGCGACTAACTTGGGATGAGGCAGCCAAACGCCTATGGCGGAGAGGCCAATGCTCTGGAAATTTCCACGAATTTGAGGTTTGCGGACCAGTATGGAACGTCAGGAATTAAGATATGTGGAGGCGGCAACTGCCGAACGCGCTTCGACGCTTCAGTTTTTGAGTCTGTATCTCTTGGTCTTGGCATTCTTCATTCTTCTCGTGACAATTTCCACCTTCGAGGAGGTCAAATCCCAGGCTGTTATGGACAGCCTGAATACGACCTTCGCGAATGCCAGACCCGCTGAAACCGATCCGACCCTTTTTACGTCGCGAGCCGGTCAGGTGCTTTCAAGTCCCCAGTTCCTAACCGATATTCAGGCAGTTTTTACAACGGCCGTAGAGGCGGCGCGGATTGAGATTGTTCATCCAGGCAGGGTAATGCGTATCATTATGCCGTTGGAATCGCTCTTTTTTCCCGGTGAAAGCCGAATCCGCGAATCTCAAGTGGCCTTAATCGATCGTGTCATCGCGTCATTGAACGGACGTCCGCGGGGCGTCCATTACGATATGGAATTTGTCGTTGGAACGGCCCGGACCGACAACGGAGAGATGCCCACCGCCCAGGGGCTCCCCATGACGCGCGCTGGGGTGTTTGTCCGCGAAATGATGTCGAGAGGGGTGCCGCCTGATGCGATCTCTATTGGGCTCCGATCCGTAAATCCAAACGAAGCGGTAATCTGGTTTTACGTGCGCAGTGAAAATGAACTTCAAGCTATCTACCGGCGATTCGCCGACGGGGCTGATCAATAGTCATGATTGAGAGAACCAGCTCAGCACGGACCCAGAGCCGCTCGACCTGGTTGGTGATTTTTACCGACCTCGTGGCGCTATTGCTGACCTTTTTCGTGATGCTGTTTTCCATGTCGAACATCCAGATCGACAAATGGACGGAGATGATCGATACGCTCACACGCACGCTAAACCCCGCGCAGACGAAGGTCGCAAAAATTCCGAGTGCGAAATTCAATATCGTGACCGAGGTTCAACGTAACGCGATTAACCTCAATTACTTGGTTTCGGTTGTCGGAGAGAAGATCAAGGACGATCCGTTTCTGGCTCAAGCGCGGTTGGTCGCTCTCGATGACCGGGTGGTCTTATCCTTCCCGGGCGTATTGCTCTTTGAGGGCGCAAGCGCGAGCTTGCGGGGGGGCTCTAGTCAGGCGTTGTTTAATCTCAGCGGCATTCTTCAGCTGGTCGAAAATCAAATTGGAATTAACAGTTATGTCGCTCCTGGTACCGCGACGGGCGCCGGCAGTTACACATCCGATTGGGAGTTGTCGCTGGCCCGGGGTGCCGCGGTCGCGAATGAGATTCGCCGTGCTGGTTATGAAGCACCGGTCCTGGCGTTTGGCTACGGTTCAGCACGAACGCCACAATTACGTGAATTGCCCGGATCGTTACAGCGTTCATTAGCTCAACGAATTGATATCGTGATATTATCGAACCGTAGTACACGATGAAAAAATTTATCCGACGCCCATTGATGATCATGATCGCCATCGCCCTCGGGGCGGTGGCCGTTGCCGATTCCGGGCATGCGGATGAGGTCAATGTCCGGGTTGGTTCTCATCAGGGATACGGTCGGATTGTGTTCAACTGGCCGGCCCCCGTTGCCTTCACGGCAAGGGTTCAAAACAGGCAGATTATTGTGGATTTTGAACGCCCCGTTGAAACCAGTTTTGCGGCCCTGCCCGGGGCGCTGAACAAGTACATTCAGCGGCCGCGATTGTCCGCAAATGGGCGACGGGTCGTGATTCCGTTGGCGGATACGTTCGAAATTCGATCCTTTGATTTGGGGCGCGCGATCATCGTCGACGTCATGGACAAAGCGCGCCCGGCAACCGCCGCCGCTTCCCCGACATCGCCTCCCACGCCGCTAACACCCCAAACGCCGGCGCCCAAACCGCAAACGGCTTCCCCCCAGACGCCTACCTCGACGGCCGAGAAGCCGGCTGAGGGCCCAAAAAAAGGCGATCTTCCCGCAGTTCCGGTGCGCTCCGGTGAGCAGGATGGGTTTACCCGGCTGGTATTCGAATGGCCGGGTGAGGTCCCATATGTTGTCCGGAAAACCGAGGACGGTGTTTCGATCACATTCGAGCAGCTCGCTGATTTGGATTTGGAACAGGTAAAACCCGACCAGCTCGAATTGGTGAAAGAGTTGAAAGTCTCTCAAACGGAAAACGAACTTTCCCTTGCGCTGTCGATTCCGCCGACAGCCGGTATTCGGCATTTTCGCAGCGGCGCGAATGTCGTGCTCGATATTTTGAACCCACCCGGCACCGGACAGCAGAGCGCCCAAGCGCCATCGACCCAACCAAATGGACAGCTTCCACCGCCGATCGCCTTGCCGGGTGTTACGACGCCCACCGGGCAATCTGAGGACGGGGCACCGGTCTCGCTGACCCCCGGACAGACTGCGGGAGACGGCGGTGCAACACCGTCGACGGATCAAACCGCCGGGACGCTCCAGGAAATCCAAGCGGTCACCCTTACCATCGAGTGGACCGAACCGGTGGCGGCGGCGGTGTTTCGACGCGCCGGTAACCTTTGGATCATTTTCGATAAACAGAAACAATTGGATACCGGGGCGTTAAAAGCAGCCGGACGCGGCGCCCTCAGGGACGTTCGACAAGTGGCTTCCCCAGCGGGCAGTGTTCTTCGGATATCATCCGTGAGCGGCGTCAATCCAAGCCTCCGCCGTGATGGCTTTAATTGGATATTCGATTTTAAGCAGCAGCCTCTTCAGCCGCAGACGACGATCGATGTCCAGCCTCAACCTAATTCTCCGGTCGGGCCCCCGTTGTTCTTG
>JAQCKY010000053.1 GCA_027592155.1 Pseudomonadota bacterium | reverse complement strand
AGGCCATGTCTCAGGATGGGACGATCCGCGGATGCCGACGCTCAGCGGTATGCGCCGGCGGGGCATCCCGCCTGAGGCGATCCGGGATTTCATCGGACGGCTCGGGATTTCCAAGTCGAACGCGACAGTCGAGATGGCCAATTTCGAGGCTTGTGTCCGGGAGGCTTTAAATCCGACCGCCGAGCGCCGCCTTGCGGTGCTCAACCCTCTTAAGGTGGTGATCGAGAACTATCCCGAGGGCCAGACGGAAGAACTCGAAGGGCAAAACAACCCGGCCGATGAGACTGCCGGGACGAGAATGATTCCGTTCAGCCGGGAGATCTACATCGAACGCGACGACTTCATGGAAGATCCGCCCAAAAAGTTCTTCCGGATGTCCCCCAGCCAGGAAGTTCGTCTGCGCTACGCCTATTTTGTCACCTGCACAGACGTCATCAAAGACGCCTCGGGCGAGGTTGTCGAACTGAGATGCACCTATGATCCCGCGACCCGTGGCGGCAACGCGCCGGATGGCCGCAAGGTCAAGGCGACGATCCATTGGGTATCGGCCCAACATGCGGCGGTGGCCGAGGTGCGGATGTATGAGCATTTGTTCGATGCGCCTGAACCGGGCGCCAAGGGCGATATGCTCGACGACCTCGATCCGGACTCCCTGACGGTGCTGTCACCCTGTTATCTGGAGCCGTCCCTCGCGGATCTTCCCCCCGGCCAATCAGTCCAGTTCGAGCGCCTTGGTTATTTTTGTGCCGACCCCGATTCGGGCAGCGACGGGCTGATTTTCAATCGAACCCTCGGACTTCGCGACAATTGGGCCAAAATCCAGGCAAAAGATAGCCAGAAAGCCTGAGAAATTAGAATAAATATGGCTGAAAGAAGGTTTCACCAGAGGTCCCTTGACCCCAGGCCAGCTTACCGGCAGTGTCACCCAACCGTCATTAAACTGTAACATTTGCAGACATGGCCCTGCCGCCTCCACCGTCCAACAGCTCCCCTGACTCTCTATCGAAGACGACTGTCGATAAAGACCTCAAACGGATTGTGCAGCTTGAAAAGGCAACGAGCCTTACCGGCAGCCGCAATTTGAATCTCGGCTTTGGGCTTCTTTTCCTTATCGGCGTGTGGATATTCGCGACGTTCCAAACCGGGGGTGTCGAAAATAACGCAATTCTGATCGTCGCAGCAATTGTCGGCGGTTACATGGCGATGAATATTGGCGCCAACGATGTCGCCAATAATGTCGGCCCTGCCGTCGGATCCAAAGCGTTGACAATCGGCGGTGCGTTGCTGATCGCGGCCATCTTCGAAGCCGCCGGTGCGATCATCGCCGGGGGTGAGGTCGTGACCACGATCTCCAAAAGCATCGTCAGCACCGAGGCCATCGCCGATAAACAGGTTTTCATCTGGGCAATGTTATCGGCACTCCTATCCGCCGCGCTTTGGGTCAACCTTGCCACGGTCCTCGGAGCACCGGTATCGACAACCCACTCGATCGTCGGGGGTGTCATGGGCGCCGGGATCGCCGCCGCGGGCATCACCGCCGTCAATTGGAAGGTGATGAGCGCGATTGCCGCGAGCTGGGTTATCTCACCTGTTCTGGGCGGCATCATCGCCGCCGCCTTTCTGGCATTCGCCAAGTTCTTCATCCTCTACAAGGAGGATAAGATTGCTGCGGCCAGACGCTGGGTGCCGGTCCTGGTCGCCATCATGGCTGCCGCATTCTCGGTTTATCTGGTAACGAAAGGCCTCAAACGAATCTGGAAGCCGGACCCCCTGGTCATCACCGCGATCGGAGTTGCCGCCTTCGTTCTGAGCCTGGCGATTGTGAAACCAATCGTCCACAAGGCCTCTCAACAGATGGAGAACCGGCGAAAATCCGTGAGCAATTTGTTCACCATCCCGCTGATCTGCGCGGCCTCGTTGCTCTCCTTCGCCCATGGCTCGAACGACGTCGCGAATGCGGTCGGTCCCTTGGCCGCCATCGTCAGCGCCGTTTCCGCCGGGACGGTGGCCGCAAAGGTCACCCTTCCCATATGGGTTCTGGTTATCGGCGCCGTCGGTATCTCGATCGGCCTGCTGCTGTTTGGCCCCAAGATTATCAAGATTGTCGGTGAGAAGATCACCAAACTCGACCGTGTCCGCGCATTTTGCGTCGCGCTTTCCGCCTCAATTACGGTGATCATCGCATCCACCTTGGGATTGCCGGTAAGTTCCACGCATATCGCGGTGGGCGCAGTCTTCGGCGTCGGGTTTCTACGCGAATTCCTAACAAACCGGCGGGGTCGACCGGCTATTCCCAACGCGATTAGACCCCAATCTTTGGGGCCGCGCCCGGTGGGAGCCGACGTCGTATCCGGCGAAACCACACCTCTCCATAAAGCCATCCGCAAGGCACAAAAGCGAAAATTGGTCCGCCGCCGTCATTTGATGACGATTATCGCCGCCTGGGTGATCACCGTTCCCGCTTCCGCGATCCTCGCCGCTGTCATTTTCAAGGCGCTGGAGAATCTCCTATAGTGGCCTGAATCATGTGTGATTCAGCCTGGAACCTCACCAAATTTTACGCCATCGTTAAGCCAACGAAACAGGTAATTTTGGGAGAGTCTCATGACCGGCATGGTCCCCGCCGAGCGGATTGAATATTCAGCAATCAACGATCGACCCAAGCTGGAATTGCCGGACGGTGCCCGAATGGTCTTTTGGCCCGTGCTCGCCCTTGAGGTATGGGATATTCACCGCCCCATGGCCCGGATGGTTTTGACGCCGCCCCAGGGCAAACCTCTGGAGCCTGATATCCCCAACTGGAGCTGGCATGAATATGGAATGCGAGTCGGCGTCTGGCGGCTGATCAAATTATTCGAGGAATTTGGCATCAATCCCTGCGTCACCCTCAACGCCCGCGTCTGCGAGGAATACCCCGTTGTCGCTCAGGCGATCCTGGATAGAGGCTGGGAATTCAACGCCCATTCATACGACCAGCTCGCCATGCATAAGGTAGAGAGCCAGAAGGCGACCATCGAAAAATCGGTCAGCGTCATTGAAAAATTCGCCGGCAGCCCGCCCCGCGGATGGTTCGGTCCAGGTCTGACACAGACGTTCGACACGATGGATTTACTGGCTGAAGCCGGGATCGAATATATCGGCGACTGGGTACTGGATGACCAGCCCGTACCGGTAAAAACCCTTCACGGCGATGTTATTGCCCTGCCGTATAACTACGAGATTCATGACATTTCCCAGCAAATGATCCAGTATCATGAATCGGCGATCTTCGCCAAGCGGGCCCGCGACTACTTCGACTGTCTCTATGAAGAGAGCGCTGAGAGCACAAAATTCATGTCGATGGCGGTTCATCCCTTCCTTTCGGGCTCGCCTCATCGGATAAAATATATCCGCGAGACCATGGAATATATTATGTCCAAACCGGGTGTCATCGCGATGGATGGCGCGCAAATGCTGGATTGGTATTTGGGCCAGAGACCCGACCTCAACCCGGTTAGGGCCGCCGCATCATGACCGAGACTGCCCGCGCAAACAGCGAGATCGACGATCCGGTCAACGCCTTTACGCCCCACACACCGCCGGTCATCGAAGGGGCCCCAGAGGGCCCGCTCTCCGGCCTCACATTCGCAGTAAAAGACCTATACGACATCGCAGGCTACAAGACCGGCGGCGGCAGTCCGGAATGGCTGGAAACCCACGAAGCCGCCACGGCGACCGCACCGACGGTCCAGAAATGCCTCGATGCCGGCGCGACAATGATCGGCAAGACCGTTTGCGATGAACTGTTTTATGCCTTCTTCGGTGAAAACGCCCATTACGGGACACCCCTCAACAGCGCCGCACCGCGCCGCGTTCCGGGCGGCTCCTCGTCGGGGTCAGCCGCTGCCGTCGCGGCGGGCATGTGCGACTTTGCATTGGGCAGCGATACCGGCGGATCGGTCCGTATTCCGGCGGCGTTCTGTGGTCTTTTTGGCCTTCGCCCCACCCATGGACGGGTCGATCTGACCCATGGCATGGCAATGGCACCCAGCTTCGATACAGGCGGGTGGTTTACCCGAGACATCGATACCTTCCGGCGCGTCGGCGCAATCCTGCTGGACGACCGGTCGACGCCTTCTGAGATCGATACCGTGTTGGTCGGCGACTTCGCCTTTGATCACGCGGACGCCCATGTGACGGACCCGTTGCGAACATTTATTGAGGTTGCCCGAAGAAATCTGCCCGGCCGCAATTCGGTCAGCGACATGCCTGACGGGATCACCTTTGCCGAGGGCCTCGAAGCCTTCCGCGTCATTCAGGGCTATGAAACCTGGCAGAGCTTTGGTGCTTGGGCCGACGAGGTTCAACCGGATCTCGGGCCCGGCATCAAACAGCGAATGGCCGCCGCCAAACAAATCACGGCGGCGGAACGAGACGCTCAACTTCCCTACCGGGACAAGGCTGCGGCCGCGTTCCGGAAACTATTGCCGCCGGGAACGGTAATGGTCATGCCGGTTGCCGCAGACCTGCCGCCCCGGCTCAACATGGATCCCAAATTGGCCGACCCGTTCCGCGCCAAGACCATGTCGATCATTTGCCTGTCGAGCCTTTCCGGCTTACCGCAGATATCGATACCCGTCGCCTACACCCATGACATGCCGGTCGGGCTCGCCGTCATGGGCTGGGAAGGCGGCGATGAGGCTCTGATGGCCCTCGCAAAATCACTCTCACACTTCGTGTAGCAATCAACGAAATAGGAGACGTTCCATGCCCAAGAAAGTTGAACATCTACAATGGCCCGATGCCCCTGATATGTGGATGCCCTATGCGCCGGCAATCCGGGTCACCGGTGGCACGACCATCTACTGCGCCGGCGTCACGGCGGCGCCGGTATACCATCATCACCCCCACCGCCCGGAAGAATTCGATTCCATGCCCGATGACATGGAAGGTCAGGCCCGGGCAGCCCTGGAAAATCTGAGAAAAGGGCTGGAAGCCGCCGGCGCCAGCTTCAACGATCTCATCGTCTGCGACCGCTTCCTCACCGATATCAATGAGCAAGATGATCTCAATAAGGTGTGGAATGAAATATTCACCGATAATACACCGGCAACGACAACCTGCCAGATCGTGCAGCTCGCGACAGACCCGCGTTGCAAGATCGAAATCAACGCCATCGCCGTGATCGATTAAATTAGACGTTTAGACCCAAAAAAACTAAGGGCGGGTCCATAAACCCGCCCTTTCGAATTCAGTTTAGCCCGGGGCCTCTACTTCCAGCGGATCCGGTTGAACTCAAACCCTTTGGGGTTTTTGTGATTTCGTTGAACGTCCAGGTTCTTATCGTGGATGACGATAGCCGGCAGCGGCACCACAGGCATGGCATAACGTTCCGTCGTAACCCGGTCGAAGGCCTTACGATAGATCGCCTTGCGCTTTTCAAGATCCAGCTCTCGGCGCCCGGCGATGACCGCATCCGCCAAGGCCTTATCACCGTACATGTCGCGAGAGCCCGCCAGGAAGAAGAAGCCCGCGGTCGTGTCGACATCGGGTTGGGCGACACCGTTATCCCAGAGCGTCACATTGGCCTGTATTTTGCCCTGGGCGCGTTTCTTGATGAACCCGATGATCGGCAGTGCATCAACGGATGCCTGAATACCCACCTTGCGCCATTGTCCGGCAATGGCCTCCGCGATCGGGATCGAGGGACCCCAAGAGGTAATCTCTACCTTGAATCCGTTGGCATAACCGGCCTCGGCCAAGAGCTTCTTCGCCATCGCCGGATCGAAGCTCACCGGTGCGACGGAGGAGTCGCACGCCGTATGCCACGGGTGGCACATTGCCTGTTGCAGCGGATCGTTATGAACCAGCGTGGGCTGCAGTGCCTTTACGAGGCCCTTACGATCGATCGCCCGCAAGAGGGCTTCGCGGACCCGCTTATCCTTGAAAACGCCGATTTTGGAGCGATCGAGCACGTCGAACTGCACATAGGAAAATGCCACCGAAGGCGTTACGGCAATTTCAAAATTGGGCTGGCTCGACAAATCTTTCGCAAGGTCGTTACCAACCGCGTAGATCATATCCACATTGCCGGTCAGGATGTTGGCAACTTGGGTCTGTTTATCGGGAATAACGCTAATGGTAACGTTCTTGACCTGCGCGGCGGGCTTTGCACTACCGCCATGTTTATAGTTTTCGTTCCTTTCGAGGACCACCTGTCCTTTCGCCGGATTTAGCGTCTTGACCTTGAACGGCCCTGTTCCGATTGGCTTTTTGCCGAAGTCGCTCTTGACCTCGAACTGCTTGTGATAATCCGACGGAAAAATTGGCGGCTGAGTTGTTAACCGCGCCAACCCCGCCGAATTCACACCCTTGCTGTGGATGCGAACGGTATATTTATCGATCTTCTCGACCGACTTGATCCAGCCAAACCGCGAACCTTTGAACCTGAAATTGACCTTCGGATCAATTGCCATGCCGATGGTATAAACCACGTCATCGGCATCGAACTCCGATCCATCATGGAATTTGACGTCCTTCCTAAGCTTGAATTCCAACGTCGTCGGCGTCGCCTGTTTCCATGATTCCGCCAATAAGGGGACCAGTTTTCGTGTCGTCGGATCGAAACCAATCAAATGATCGAAAACGACGCGCGATAGCAGCCCGCCTTCTGGGCGGGGATCGAAAATACCGTCAATCACTCGAACGGGTTGAAAAAAGGCTACTCGAACATTGTCTTTGGATTTTTGCGCGGCTACAGGAACGGCGGTTATCGCAAGCGTCGCGACGGCGACGGCGACCGTAAGGCTCTTCGTAAACATTTGATTCCTCCCAGAATACCAAAATGCATCATAAAGTAGCGTATAGTCGTAAAACGATAGCGGGGTTGGGAAAGCGCTACAAATATAGAATCAGTGAATTACACAGGTAGAAATCTACGGGGGAATCCGGCACTTGGCTATGGAGGCGGTGCATGCAATACCTCAGTCAGCGTACCGAGCAATTTTTCCATACCGACCGGTTTCCGGAGTAACCGGTAGCCTGACGTACCAATCCCACGGGCAACGATATCCCGCTCAGCATAGCCGGTCATCAGTACGACCTTGATGTCAGGATTTTTAGCACAAATTTCCTGCGCGAGATCGGCACCGGTGAGCTTGCCGGGGATGACAATATCGGTCAGCAACAAATCCACTGAGAAACCATTTTGGAAAAGCTGCTGCGCTTCATCGGCATCGGTCGCCGTATGGACCGCATATCCAGAACTTTCTAAGGATTGTTTCAGGGCGTCCAATACAGCGGCGTCGTCCTCAACCAATAGAATGCGATGATTCCCCTCTGTCACGGAATGGGCAGCCACGACCGTAGGGTTAACGCTCTCCACCACCTCGTCCGCGCGCGGTAACAGCAACGTAATGATGGTTCCCTGACCGGGCGTGCTGTCAATATCGACGAAACCACCGGACTGACGATGAATAAAGCCATCGACCATGCTGAGCCCCAGCCCGGTGCCGGAACCAATTTCCTTGGTGGTAAAAAACGGATCTGTCGCTTGCTCAAGAATTGCTTTTGGCATCCCGGTACCGGTATCGGTGACGGAAATACTCACATAGTCACCGTTCCGGGCTTGATAAAAACGCAGCCGTGGCTTTACGCCGTCGAGGGTCACATTTTTGACCTCGATTGATAGTGTCCCGCCGTCAGGCATGGCATCCCTTGAATTTGTCGCGAGATTGATGATCGCCGCTTGCAGTTGACCGGGATCGATCTTGACCGGCCAAACCTGGCCATCCAGTTTTGTTTCTATCTGGATGGTTTCGCCTAATGTCGGGCGAAGCAGCTTGGTGATGTCCGACAGCAAATAGCCGATATCGGTCACTTGAGCCTCTAGCGGCCCCTTACCGACATAAGCCAATAGGCTCTGGGTTAAACTCGCGCCGCCTTGAACCACGCGAAGCGCTCTGCCGACGAGTTGACTGTTTTTCTCATCCTCGGAAAACGCCGCATTGAGAAATTCCAGATAGCCGGATATCGCCTGCAGCATATTATTGAATTCGTGGGCAATGCCGCTTGTCAGCTGACCCAGGGCTTCTAGTTTCTGTGAATTTCTGAGCTGTTCCTGAAGACCCAGCAACTCGGTAAGATCGATCCGGATCACAACCCGCCCGCCTTCGGATGTCCGCTTGTTCTCAACCAGGATCGAGCGGCCTTCAGACGTTTTAAAAGTTGTCGGCGTATCGGATCGGAAGTCGGACAATCTTTGTTGAGCCCACTCCTCCTCCCGCCCAACGGCGTCGGGAATAAAGCCGCTTCGCGCAACCATTAGACCGACATCTTCCGACGGCATTCCGAACCGCTGTTGGGTCCTTAGGTTTTCGTGGATCAGCACCTTTTCGTTAAAAAGAATGAGCCGTTCGTCCCGATCGTAAAGGTCAAACCCAACCGGCAGGTTTTCGATGGCGTCGAGCAACCGGGCTTGAGTCTTGCGCAACTCGGCTTCGCTTTTGCGGAGCGCCTCCTCCGCGTGCTTCCGTTCGGAGATTGTCGAGGCAAACCGACAACGCCGCCGTCAGGTTACGAGCAACGACGGCATGTTTTTGGCGAACACCATCCAGTTCTTTATCAAAGGCGGAATTTGCAACCCAGCCGCCCAGCATCAATACCGGCACCACCGCGATTACGATGAAGGCAAGCGCGATAAGGGTGCGGAAACGGATCATATCGGCTGATCCGGCGTAATTGACCAAACTCTTTTGTTGTTACCCGGCAAATCTCACTTCCTTCTCCATGTAGAAAGCTCCGATACGCTACGGACCCTACAAAGAAACTCAAATTCCGCCATTTTTTGAAGTATTCCATGTCTCCAAATGGGGATCATTTGCGCGATGACAAGAAAATACACCGTCTCCCATAGATTGGGATTACAGCGCGATTTTCCATGCAAAATTGCGTGAATTCAGCGTCAGCCGCGGTTCAACCAATGTGAAGAAAATCAGATCGCCTTCGCGGGTGACAAACCTTCAAAACCGGGTACCGGATTGGGAACCGGTTTATCCGAAAAATGTGCCCTCAAGTTTTCCAACAACCGGTCGCGCATTTTGGTCGTGGCCTCAAATGTAAACCCGGCTCGATGCGGGGATAACACGACATTATCCATATAAAGCAGCTCTTGGCGGATATGAGGCTCCGTTTCAAACACTTCCAAACCCGCCCC
>JAQCKY010000052.1 GCA_027592155.1 Pseudomonadota bacterium | reverse complement strand
GGCGCCATCGACGACATTAATTTCACGCCCTTCCTCGAGATCAACAATCTGATGTTCTTCGGCCCCTTCGTGGCGGAGCGCGACGTCGCCGTCGGCGGCTTCCTGCGCGAAAACCCCTCCGCCGGGGATCCGGTCGTCCGGGACATCATCCTCAAAAGTGCGACGCAAACCGCCGCCGATGCTTATCGCGCCTATTATAAGATCGCCGAAACGAAACGATGGATGATGACGTTTTGGGAGAACTACGATGCGCTGATGGTGCCGACCGTCGGCACCCAAGTCACGGTTGAGCAGGTCATCGCCGATCCCCTCGGGCCCAATTTCAACAACGGCTATTACACCAATTTCGCAAACCCTCTCGGGCTTGCCGCCATCGCGGTCCCCCACGCCGTGACCCGCGCCGGTGTTCCATACGGTATTACTTTTCTGGGGCCACCCCAAAGCGAATCCCACCTCGTCGACCTGGCCGACCGGTTCAGCGGAGAGCTGAACGCCGGTAGGAGCAAGGACTAGCGAAGCCCGATCCCGGCAGCATCTTTTTGCCTTCGCTCACGCACTCTGGCTCAGCCAGGTCTCAACTGATGACCACAACGCATCGGTGCAGCCGTCGTAAAAATGGTTGCCGCCGTTAATCAGTGCCGACGCCAGGGATGATTGCTTCTCGGCCATGGCGGATATTTTTTCCGACAGCCCTTCGAAGGCGAACCGGTCCACCTGATCGGGGCGCGCACCTTCCAGCCCGCCGACGGTGACCAGGATCGGGGTCGTGACGCTGGGCAGATGTTTGAGGATGTCATAGCGCTCTTCAGGGCCATACTTGTCGAAAAAGACCTTTGTCGTCATCAGTGCACCGGTCGGGATTTGGATGGGGAACAGCACATCCGTCTTGCCCGCATCGGCCAGGGCTTGCGCCTCATCGACCGAGGCTTGGAAGAGATTGCCGTCCGCCCGCGCGAGATAGGCGCTGTAGGAAAAGCGCGGCGGCGAGGAGGCGATCAGCCGGGCGATCCGTGGATCGTTGTCTTGGGCCGCCGCATAGATGGTTTTGACCGCGCCCAGGCTGTGGCCCCAGACGCAGACTTGGCTGAAGCCTCCCGCCTCGGCGAGATCGAGCCAGGCCTTCCAGTCCCGCCGGCAATCATCGACATTTTCGAAGGCGGCGCCGAGCCGGCCGAACGGCGGCGGCGCGTTATAAGCCAGATCATGGCCCCGGTTATTGGCCCGGATGACGGCGCAGCCCCGCGCCAAAAGCTGCTCGGCCATTGTCTCGAAGAAATAGGCGCGATAGAAGTTGCCGCCGATCCCGTGATGCATGATCACCAAATCCACCGGCAGTTCCGAACCCGGTGTCGCGGGTAGACGCAGCGAGCCGTCCAGGGTCACGCCGTCGGAGGTTTCAACGCTGATCAGTTCGACATTCATTCTTGTGACTCCGTTTCTCCTTTCCCTTTCCGCCCTTTGGGGGGAGAGGTGGAGTCTGTTGCAGCCCCCACCTCTCCCCCCAAGGGGGCGGAGAGGGAGCTCGCTATTCCGCCGGGGTGAGAAATTTCTCCGCCTCGCCTGAAATATTCTCCTTCAGTGCCGCCGCGTCGGCGCGCGACATCAAGGCGGCGCCTTTGCTCTCGGGATACATCCGGGGGATCAGCTCATCGCGCCAGTCTTTATCTTTGGGCAACGTATCCTCCGCCGCCACCACTTCGTAATAGCTGGTGCCGGTGCCCGCCGGATCGCCGCCCTTTTCGACCACGTCGACGGCTTCGAGCAGCAGCTTGCGGGTGGCGATGATCGCCTTATCGGCCGGGCCGAGATGCTCCTTCGACCGGTCGACGACGCGGCCCATGCTCTCTTGCACGGCGCGGTCCTGGGTATTGATGCCCTTGATCCCGGTGAAGGTATCGGTTTTCTGGAGATCCCGGTCGATGCGCCAATTGTTGGTCTTGTCCGCGACCGAGCGGAACCCGTTTTCGACATCGATGTCGATGCCCAGCTCGTTGCCGGCGCCGCGGTCGACCGCCTCGTCGATCGGTTTGCCGTCATGGGTGTGATAGAAATTCCACACCATGCAGTTCTCGTCGTCGATCGGCACCCAATAATGGCCGCTGGTCTGCTGCTTGCCCGGGCCCGGCGGGCGCAACTGGGTAAACGGCATGATGAAGTGATAGCCCCGCACATAAAGCTCATCCTCGCCCAGCGGGCGTATGCCGAAATAGGCATAACCGTAATCGGTGACATCGACCTCCAGGTCGGGCGCGCCGCCCCTCAATCCCGGATTGTCGATGGCGATGCCGGGTTGGGCCGGGTCTTTCTTGAGGGCCCTGTGCAGGATGGTGAAGTGGGAGGTGTCGATACCGCCCTCGAGCGCTTGCAGCCAATTGCATTCCTCGACCACCCGGCTGGCAAAGCGTTCCGACGGGCCGACCTGGGTCCAGGCGAAATTGGGCGCCGGCGGCTGTTTTTCCGGCGGGCCCATATAGGTCCAGATCACGCCGCCTTGTTCGACCGCCGGATAGGACGTCACCCGCACCTTGGCGGCGAACCCGACCGGCTCGTTCATTTGCTCGGTGCACTGTCCTTCGACGTTGAATTTCCAGCCGTGATAAACGCAGCGCAGCCCGTTTTCTTCGTTGCGCCCCAACCACAAGGACGCCCGGCGGTGGGGGCAAAATTCCTCCAGCATGCCGATCCGCCCGTCGGTGGTCCGAAACGCCACCAGATCCTCGCCCAGCAGGCGGACGCGCACCGGCGCGCAATCGGGTTCGGGCAGCTCCCAGGCCAGCAGGGCCGGCAGCCAGTAACGGCGCATGGTTTCGCCCATCGGCGTGCCCGCGCCGACACGGGTAATGCGTTCATTATCTTCTTTGCTCAGCATGGCGTCTCTCCTAACCGAAAACTTCCCCTAAGATTAAGACATCTATCGCCGTTTGGCACCAGTCTATTCGACGCTCATGCGGGACTTTAATGACGCGGGGGCATACGAAAACAGCGGCTCCGAAGAACCGCTGTTTGCTGAATTATCGGACACGAAAGATTACGCCGCTGTATTTTGCTTCCGTCGGCGCGCCATGATGCCGAGGCCGAGCAGGCCCGAAAGGAACAGCGGCAGCGCCGCCGGGACGGGAACCGCGGATATATCCTGGGATGTGATCCGCCACTGGCCGTCATACTGGCCGCTGACGATCAGCAGCGCCAATTCCGACGGTACCGGTACATTATTGATCTGTTCAACATTCAGGCCCGCTGTGATTCCCGACAGGATGTATTCACCGGATAACAGACCGCGGGGCAATTGGAACAGCGTGGCGTCGATGCTGGTCTGGATCACCGGGTTAATAAGGGTGAACAATCCGCCGCCGTTATTTAAGACGGTGCCGCTTGCGGAAGAAATCTGTCCCGGCAGGGCATTGAAGAGGAACCCGCCCGCGATCGGAAGCGTGCTGCTGGGAAGCGCGGCTTCCCCGTGTCTATAAGACAATGACGCAATATCGCCGACGTCGAACGCAGCGGAGTCACCGGGGTTCGTCGGCAGGGCGAAGGCATCATTAAGGATTAAGGTGCCATCCAGAAAACCGCCGCCGGTGGCTGAGATCCCCCAAGAGGCACTGGCGGCTCGATGTCCGATGCCGGTCGGATGCGCCAATGCCGTAGGATTAACGCCAATGATGCTGAAGGTTGATGCCGCTTGAACCGGCGTTACAAAAAGAAAGGCGGCAATTGCCGCAGTGGTGAGCTTTTTAATCGCTCTTAAATTGCAAGATTTTGTGAACCGAAAAACACGCATTACCCTTAACCCCTTTGTTTATTCAACGCCGACCCCAATACGGTAAAACCTGACGACAGGTCGTTATCCAAAAGACAGGCAAAAACGCGCCTGAGCCCAGTTCCCCCACGCGCAGGACATTAGCGGCGGCGGTGATGTTCCTCCTCCTACGTTCTTAGGAGGACACCTCGATTATTGGAGTAAAGGACGCCGGGCTGCCCTCAGGTGAAGGGTTGGCGGTACTGCGCCAGAAGGCGGGAGATGTCCGATTGCCGACGGACGTTCAGTTTGGCCATCAACGAATAGAGATGGGTTCTGATCGTGGTGATCGAGACTTCTTGGTTCTCGGCCATCTCCTGCGGCGTCAATCCGCGGTCGAGCGCGTCTGCGACATCCGCCTCCGCCTGGGTGAGCTGGAAGCTTTGCCGGAGCAGGGGAACATTCAGCCTGGAGAACCGGTCAGGATCGCGGATAAAAACGATGGTCGCGGTCGGCCACGCGATCTGCGCGAAAACATCGGGGTCGGAAAGCGGCCGGACTGAGATGAGATAAGGGCGTCGCCCGCTCGGGCGCGCGGCGGGAAAATCGCTCGTCGGCGTATACTGACCCGCTTCGAGGCGCTGTTCCGCCAAGGCACGGTCGAAACTGTGGGACGCTGCACTTTGGCTGAATCGGAGGTGGCCGTTCCTGATGCGCATGCCGTCGTTGCCGGCAATGATTTCACCGGCGGCGGCGTTCATGTGCAGAACCTCTCCCAACGGGTCGAGGATCAAGCAGCCTTCGCCCAATCGCTCGAGGCCTTCAAGATCGACCCGCGCTTTGCCGCGTGCCGCCGTCATCCGCAGTTTGAGGTCTATCGCCTGCTGCAAATGCGGCAGCAGCTGTTCGAGCAGGGCGATCTCGTCCCGATCGACATGCCCCTGCGTCGGTGACCGCTGTACGGCGAAGACGGCTTGATGGCTCGCCGAACAAGACAGTTGTGCCGCCAAAAAATAGCGCAAACCGATAGGCGATAGGAAATCCGCATAGAACGCGTCGCGGTTCATTTCTGCCTCGGTCAGGATCATATGGTCGTAAGAAATGGATCCCGTCGGCATGAGCTTGGCATGTTTCACCCGGGGCGAGATGCCCCCATAATGTTGTAGGTAATCCAGTGACGCGTCGACGTTGATGGTGGAGCTGAGCTCGACAAGAACGGGCTGGTTACTGGCAACCTCGATCACTTCGAAGTTGGCGCCAGCCGCCCCGAAGAGATTGCACATCTGATCGAGCGGCATCGACCAAGTGCTGTCGTCCAGCGCCGGTTTGTAGAGATCGGCGACAACGTCTAGGAAATTCGCTTCGGCTGGCAGGATGCGGTCCCTTTCTCGCAGTATAAATGCCGGGCGACCCGAAGATCGTCCTTATACGACGGCGAATTTTTTTGGAGTTAACCTCATTGAATTACCCCTTGCTTGATCCAATCATGGATTGGATACCCATTTTTTTGTGATGCGCCGTCCCAAACAGCGGCACCACGATTCAACCTAACTGAACCATTGATAATCAGTCAATTATCATGAGTAAACACGTATGTATCGCGCTCACGCGTAACACGATAATATGTGGGTCACAATGAGATGCTAGAATGACGCAACTCGGGTTCTCTCCCTCCGTTCCCCAGCGTCCTGGCAATTACCAAACATCCCCCCGGCCAATCCAGGAAAACACCTGCAACCGTTTGTGACAGGTGGATTTTCGATGTCGACGTCTTTTCAGCATGGGCTATTTTTTCAGTGTTGTGACGTCCAAATATGTCGCCAATTGCGGACAATCGGGTTTGTCATTAGGGTTCACCATTCGCTATTCGGGCAAACCGGCGCACCGGGGAATTGAAAAGAACAGATGCCTGAGTACCGTCGGTTCCGGGCCTTCGACAGGGAGACAAAATGACCAAGCATCACGTCCATGTGGTCGGCAGCGTGCCGTTGCACGATGCGGAAACCACCTTCAAGACGCTGAGCGAGACGCTTGGTCCCTATCTGCTGCGCATTCCCGATGGGGAGACCGGCCCCCGGCTGGACTGGATACGCTTTCTGGAACCGGTGTTTGCGGATAATCCCGTCTTCGAGCCCACCGACGAGGAGTTCCTGGTGCACGGCAATGCCGGGGCGATGCGCCGCTACCGCCTCAAGGCGGGCACCAAGCCGGAGGACGTACAGCTCGGCAATCTGATGTATGCGGATAACGCCATCGAGTCCTACAAAGTCTTTTCCCGTCTCGTGGAGGCCGGCGTCATCCCGGCCCATTGCCGGTTTCAGGTCGACTTTGCGCCGGGCCATTCACCGTGCCGTGCCTTTGTCGTTGAAGCCGACCGTCCGTTGGTCGAGCCCTTGTTCGACAAGGGGCTTAAAGGCGAGATCGACCGCATCGCCGCCGCGATCCCGCACGACAAGTTGGCTATTCAGTTCGATACCGCGTCAGCTGTTTTCTTTCATCTCGAACGCGGCGTGCCGACTCATTATGGCGAGACCAAGGACGCGATGCTCAAGACCTTCGTGGCACAGGTGGTCAACCTCGGTGACCACGTACCGCCGGGTATCGAGTTGATTTACCATCTCTGCTACGGCGACAATAATCACAAACATTCGATTGAGCCGACGGACATGTCGGATCTGGTCGCATTCTCGAACACCGTCTCGGCGCAGATTTCCCGAACCATCGAGCTCATCCACATGCCGGTGCCGCGCGACCGCGATGACGACGCCTATTTCACCGCGCTTCAGGGGCTGCGCCTGAGGCCAGAGACGCAGGTCAGCCTCGGCTTGGTGCACCACACCGACGGCATCGACGGGACCCGCCAGCGCATCGCGGTTGCCCAGAAATATCTGAACGATTTCATGATTGCGAGCGAATGCGGCTTCGGCCGCCGCGATCCGGCCACCCTGCCGGAGCTGCTGCGCATCCACGCGACCATCGCCGAGGCCGGATAATCGACCTAGGTCCGCGCCTTATGCAGAAGAGCAAGCGGCGCTCTCGTCAGGCGTTGAAACCCATCGCGTCCAGTTCTTCTTGCCGGAGTTCTTGAGGGTCCGGTGTGCCGAAAGGCGTCACGGGGTCTCCCGCGGCCAGCGCCTTCAACTCTCGGACCCAAAGCTTGCGCAGCAGGATCACCGCCGCGTCGGAAGTGCCCAATCGTTCCCGGGAGCGGTCGACGATCTTGCCTTGCCCGGTGATCGACACGCCGTCCTGGATTCGGATGAGGTTTGGGTGTTTCGCGACATCCTGCCAGGTCTTTTGACCGGAAAGGATGGCCTGGATCTCTTCATCGATGGGGGTGCTCTCGGGACGGTCCTGTCGTTTGGTGTGGTAGACCATGATGAGAAAATGGAGATGACTTTCGTCATCGATCGGCACGTACCAGAACAGCGCCTTGAACCAGAATTTCTTGTCCTCTCGCCCCGAGCGTAAGGGGTGCGCCAGGAAGCAGCGGTTCGGCATAATAAAGTGCAGCCGGTCGGTGCGCCCGCCGCGTTCCAGGAAATGGGTGAGCCCGAAGGATGTTTCTTCAGCCCACAATTTTGTGGGAACGAACGGTCGTGCCTCGGTGTTGACGAGGTGATCCCGATGGGAAAAATTCACATGGACGTCGTCCATGATGTTCTCCGCGCTCTGAAAATAGTTGCAGGGGATCATTTCCGCCGACGGACAGACGGTCCATTCCTCGCCGGCGCCGTCTTCCAAGCCCGGCAAGGGGAGGAATTCAGGCGGATCGCCCTCGCCAAAATAGGCAAAGATGAGGCCGTGTGCTTCGTGGGTCGGATAGGCGGCGAGTTTCGGAATTTTGTGGCAGAACGGTTTCGCCTCGGCCGGTTGCTCGACACATCCGCCGGTCTCGTCGAAGCGCCAACCGTGATAGCGGCAGCGAATGGTTTCCCCTTCGATCCAGCCCGTGTTCAAAACCGTCAGTCGATGGGGGCATTCATTGGTGATAACGCGCGGTATTCCGCTTTCACCACGGTAGAGCGCCAGATCCTCGCTGAGGATCCGGATCGGAACGATCATGCCCTGGGTGAGCTCCTCGGAGATGTAAATCGGTTGCCAGTGACGGCGAAGGTAGTTTCCGGCCAGCGTGCCCGGCCTCGTATGGACGAAGTCGAGTGGGTCGACGACGCGATCAAGCGTGGCATCTGAATCGAGGGTCGTCGTCATTTTTCGCCTCTCTTTGGGTGTGTCGTGAATTTCATCATCAGCGCCGATGTCACCACCGCAACGGTCACCGGTCTCGGCGGCTTCTTTATCATGGTTTTTAGCGGTACCTCCAGACCTGACTGGCGGAGACGGGCGCTAAATCCCGTTGATCATCATCACATTGACGCCCGAGGTCCAGGGTCGCCCCGTCCGAGGCCATGAACACCACCATTTTGGCGACATTATTCGGTCATGCGAACGCGATCAGGGGCTCGTGTTTTCGCCCGTTACGCCTTACCGCGGAAACATGATAACCTCCGAATATGACGCGAGATTTTTCCCAATTTTTGCCGCCATCGCCATCGCCATTGGATGGGTCGTCTCAGCGCGAACGATCCCCCCTGGAAAAACTCGGCTGGCAGCCCTATTTCGCGCAGCAAACCAGCATCGAGGAGATGGCTGAAACGCTGCCTGTGCGGGTTGTTGAAGTCCATCGCAAGGGTCTGCATGTTCTGGGTGAGGGCGGTGATATGCTGATCCCGCCGGGACCGGATGCGACGGTGGGCGATTGGTTGCTGTTGAATCAATCCGACCCTGCGTCAAGTAAGGTTCTCGATCGCAAAAGCCTCTTCAAACGGCGTGCGCCGGGGACCGAGAGAAAACTTCAGCTGATTGCGGCCAACGTGGATACCGCCTTTGTCGTGTCGTCCTGCAATCAGGATTTCAATGTGGCGCGCCTGGAACGTTATTTGGCGCTGACCTTTGAGGCTGAAGTTACACCGGTGATCATCCTGACCAAAGCTGATCTATGTGACGATCCCGCGCCTTATCTGGAGGCGGCCAATACGATATCGGATAGGGTGCCGGTCGTTTTGCTCAACGGGCTGAGCGAGGAGCCGAAGGACAAGCTTCGGGATTGGTGCAAGCCCGGCCAAACGGTTGCCTTCCTCGGATCATCGGGGGTTGGAAAGTCGACATTGATCAATGCCTTGTTTGGCGATGAGGCCGTGGCCACGGCGTCCATTCGCGAGGATGACGCCAAAGGCCGGCACACGACCTCGCGCCGCCAGCTTCATTTTTTACCGGACGGCTGCGCGGCCGTCGATACCCCCGGGATGCGGGAACTTCAGATGACGGATGCGCAGGACGGCATCGCTGACCTGTTTGCAGACTTGGCCGCCTTGGCCGAGCAGTGCCACTTTCGTGACTGCAAACACGATACGGAGCCCGGATGCGCTATCCTCGCCGAAGTTGAAGCGAACGATCTGGACCAGACCCGCCTGGCCCGATGGAAAAAA
>JAQCKY010000051.1 GCA_027592155.1 Pseudomonadota bacterium | reverse complement strand
TTGCCTGCCGGACGATTCTGAGGCACGCTAAACCTCGTCGGACGAACCCATATGGGAAATCCCGGCTTAAGCGTCTGGTTCTGGCCGATCAGCGAAACTAGGCCCTTGTGATTTTTTTCGAGCGAATCCGAGGCCGCTGAAAAGCTCAGCCGCGCGGCGTCAAACTGCTCGCGCAGCCGGAGCGAAGCCTGGTCCCGCGCTGAAATAGCCGCATCCTTTGCCGACACTACCCGGTCGTAGCTGACATAGACGTAGCTGACATTGACGACCCAGGCGGTAAACGCGCCGAGGACCATCAGGCCAGCCACAAGGAGAAAACGAGGAATTTTGATAAACGCCGTGCCACGGCGCGATCGCAGGATAAGCTGCCAATCTGTCAGAGCAGGCCTGCGGGCATGACGCGAAATACGCCGGTGTAGCAGCGCAAGATCGTCCCCATTTCGTTCTTTTTTTGCCCTGGACATTGTATCCCGGTGCGCCCCCTCAGCCTTCTAGATATGTCGTCCTGCTAGAATTATCCCAAACTGTCAAAATTCAATGAAAACGGCCGAATTTGCTCCGCGAGCCTGATCGCCTCAATTCGCTTCGGATGGGGTTTCCTTGTTCCCCGCACGGAGGAGCGAGACGACACCCAAGGCGATGGACAGCAGCCCAAGGGCAGCTGCCGCAATTCCCTTGGAGCCCATATAGATAAGCCCCTCATGGGAATTACCCACGATATCAGTCACATAGGCATAGTTATTCACCAGAACCCCCAGAATGATCAGCACCACACCCAAGCTTCGGTTTTTGGCCATCGCAACTCTCCAGAACACACGAACACTACGGAATCGGCGGCCAACTTATACCAAACCTGCCTGCGACGCCAAGGCACTAGGCGGGTTACTGTCATGCCTGAATTGCGTTGGCGCGATCCCTACAATACGATAGGATTAAGCTGACGGTCGAAAGATAGCTAAATCTATCAATTATATCAATAAGTTATGGTGGAGGAGACAAGGTGGCGGATTTGTACGTCGGAAAGACCGAAGAGTTTGGGGACCGTGATCGGAAAATTATCGCGCAGGGGAATCTTGAAATAGGCGTATTTCACGTCGACGGTGAATTCTATGCCTATGAAAACAATTGCGTGCATCAAGGTGGCCCTGCCTGCCAGGGCAAGATCATCAACAAGGTCGAAGAAGTAATTCACGAGACGGACAAGACAGCACACGGTCTTAAATTTTCGGAGACTGACGTTCACATTGTCTGCCCGTGGCACGGATACGAATACAATGTGAAAACCGGGCGGCACCCGGGACAAAAAAACATCCGTCTCAGACCTTTCAAGGTCGAAGTTAAGGACGGAGAGGTCTATGTCACCGTCTGAAGCTGATTTTGGCGAACTGGATGCCGCTGCAACGCGCGCCCTGGAGATTGTAGAACAAGCCCTCCGGGAAGGCGAAACAGAAGGCATTCCGGACGAAACCGTTCAGCGCCTGCTGACAGCGGGCACCAGGCTTTTTGCAAACAAGGTCGAAATGGAAGAACGCTTCTTCTCGCCCTATACCGGGCCGGAGGCAGTAACCGCTACAGACGTGGTGATGACCTGCTCCGACATGCTCAGGGCCGTAAATCTCTCCACCTTCGATCTTGCCATGTGGTTTCAGCGGCCCCGGCCGGACGACAATGTTTGATCGGGCCGCAGTAAGCGCAGCCCCACACCCCCATAGTCAGGAGTGACGTAATGGACACAGGAATTGAACAGGTCAAAGAAAATCCTATCAAGGAGATCACGACCTATACGGATTCAAGAGACGTATTAGCGAAAGCACGCCAACAGGCCGATGAACGCAATTTTGACGATATCTTTATCGCCGATATTGACGCACATCATACGGAAACGGAATCCTGGCGGGAGATCATCACCTATATCGATGATCCGGTTGTGCGTGCGCAAGCAGAGGAAATGGTTTTGCACCGTTCCGGAACCCCGCCCTACGGGCTGAACGGCGACCTTGCCCTGCGGTATCAGGATGTCGGCGGCCGCATCCCCCATCAGGCGGCACGTAGCGAAAAAATCGATGAAAGCGAGCTCAAGGAAGCGGGCCATCGTGATCTGGTCCTCGCCAAGCGCGCCTATGAAGCGATGGGGATCGACGTCCAGGTAGTCTTTCCGACCCCGATGCTGTTTCTCGGCATGCATCCGCAGTTCGACATGGAAGCCATTCTCGGCAAGGCCTACAACCGCTGGCAGGTCGAGAACATCCTGAAGAAGGACCCCAAGCTGAAGACCATGATGTTCCTGCCGTTCAACGATCCTGAATCGGCACTGGAAACCATCGAGGAATTCGGCGATGCGCCCGGCTGCGTCGGCTTCATGGTCACATCGGTGCGCTACAAGGCGGTCCATCACAATCACTATATGAAAGTCTACCGCGCCCTCGAAGAACGCGGCCTGCCGCTCGGCTTCCATGCCGGCTATTACTGGCAGGACCCCTTCATGATGCAGATCAACCGGTTCGGATCGATGCACGCCCTGTCCTTTGTCTGGTGCAACGTGGTGCACATGACGAACTGGATCATGAACGGCCTGCCGGAACGGTTCCCCAACCTGCCGGTGGTGTGGATTGAATCCGGGCTCGCCTGGGTGCCGTGGCTGATGCAGCGGCTGGATCACACCTATCTGATGCGGTCTTCGGAAGCGCCGGTACTCAAGAAACTTCCGAGCGAATATATGAAGGAGATGTTCTATACCTGCCAGCCGCTCGAAACCGATCACATGAAGGCAGTCGAACTCACGTTCGAAATGATCAATGCTAAGACGCAGCTGCTCTACGCTTCGGACTGGCCGCATTACGATTTCGATACGCCGAGCGTGATCTGGGACCTGCCTTTCCTCGACGAGGAGGCGAAGCGGAACATTCTCGGGCTCAACGCCAAGCGCCCGTCGCCTGTTCAATTTCGACAAATAAGGCGGTCGGGTACGAAAAAGAAAAAGGCGGGCATATGCCCGCCTTTTTTATTCGATGGCGGGAAGCGGCTTCAGTACGAACATCACGTTGTTTGAGAAAAGCTCATCATCCGGATAATCCGCCAGTTCAGCACGGATTTCAGGCGTCATCTGATTCCGGCCGAGATCGGGCTGTTTTTCCCGCTCTTCCAGAATATCGAAGTGTTTTGAAAAGAGTGCGCGATAGTCCCGCCGCAACATCTTGTTGAGGTAGGTGTTCGCTGGATAGCGATCACGCCGCAGATGTTCCCACGGTTCCGTATCCCGCTGCATCGTCTTGCCGGCGAGATGCGAATACCATTCGAGCTGATGGCCGCCGCTGATCCCGCTGTAGATCATCGGACGGATTAATGCGAGCCCGCCGGGTGACAGCGATGCCCGCATCTCGGCAACCACCACATCAAGATCCTCGACCGGAATATGTTCGAACACATCTTCCGACACGATCAGATCGACAGGCCCGCCCAAAGATTTCCAGAATGCCGGATCTCCGGCATTCGACACGATCATCTTTTCGACAGGAATCCGGCGAGAACGGATCCGGTCGCCGAAACTCCGGAACATGGCACGTCGCTCGCGCAGATCGTTCAACCAGAACCGGACGATCTATTTCAGCGCCCGCTCGACATTGTTCTTCCGCCACGCATCGATACATTCGGACAGCGTGCCCCGGATGATCGGCCGGTCGAGATCGACACCCGTTGCATCGATCCCAAGACCGTTCATAGCCGTCAGCCGCAGTGGGCGGGCGCCGAACCCGATCTCGACAACCCTCGAATTCTCCAGCGATTTCGTTCCGTACTTGCCCAGCAATTCACGATAATCGTCCAGCGTTTCGTGCAGCCAGGAAAAATCGTAACCTTCCCGATAGCGGCGCAGGTACAGTACCGTCAGACCAAATAAATATTTGAGCCGGCGCCACAGGCCGACTTCGGCCACCGAGGAGTTGCTTTTTCGAGAGTTCATACGCTAACGCCAGTCGTCGATTACAAATCTGCCGGGTAGATCGTAACACGCGTTGCCGGTCTTATGCATGGCGATGCCGTTCATCCACGTCCGGTAACCAGCTGCCAACATGGTCTCATACGCCTGGGTTCTGCCGGTATTGGTTCCCGCTACAACGCGGTTCACTTTGAGGGCGGCGGTAAATCTCTCGCAAGTGTCGAGCAATAGCTCGAAAAACCGTGACGCATCCTGCCCGCTCCGGACAGCGGCGAACTTCACGAGAACCTGTGCGCTGCCGCTTTCGCTGCCGGCGCCGTGATGACAACAGGCGAAACCGACGATTTCGCCTCTCTCGAGAACCAGCACGGTATCGCCGAACCCGTGCGCTTCAATCGACAATATCTCGGTCGTAAGATCCAGACCCGGGAAGACGGATTGGCAAATCCCGGTACATGCGGCAAGCGTCGCCGTCTTTTCCGGATCGGCGAGGCCGGAAAACAACGCAATCGGCCCGGCATCCGTTCCGGAGAGATCGATCTCTTTCGCCATCACGGCGGTAATCCTCTGCATCCGGAAATCATATGCTTCGTAAAGGCGGATATGCTTGGCACTCTGCGGATGCGTAAAAAGGCCCTGCAGGTCGAAGCCGCGGTCATCCATATAACCGGTCATCGCGTCCATCATCGAACGGGCGATCCCCCTGCCCCAATGGTCCACATCTACGGTCAGCGGGCCGAAAATGCCGACGCTTCCCCAATCCATCACAAAGCCGCAGGCCACTAGCCTGCCGTCAATATCCGCCGCGAAGGCGCCGTCCGGATTATTGCGAAACCGCCCGGTCACGACTTCGCCGTCACCCCGAAAATTCATGGGGTTTTCCAGCCCAAAAAAAGTGCCAAAAGCGATCCGGTTGATCCGGTCGGCATCCGCCAGATCGCGCTCAGTCAGAGGCCGGACAACAAGACCCGTCACCCGCCACGTGCCTCACGCCAGACGCCGAGTTTCTGCTGCACGATACGATCCGAAAAACTGAATAACACCGCATCGGTCGTCGCCCTGTGAGCATGCGGACACCAGGACGGAACAACGAAAACATCATGCCGTTTCCAGGCGAAATTCCGCTCCCCCATCGTCGTCTCGCCTTCACCTTCAAGGGCGACAAAAATCGTCCCGTCGGTACATTGATAGGAATCCCCGTCAAACCCCTGATCGAGAAGCATCAGCGCCGTCGTCATCGTAGACATCGCGGGTCCACCGTCGGACGGGTCGAGATACTCCATCCGGTAACCATGACAGGCATCCGGCTCGGTGACCTTGCGGAGGATGTCGAGATTTTCACGCGCCTTGCAATAAGGATATCTGAGAAGCCGCGAGCCCTGTTTTTTTCCGCCGCTATCCTCATGCGGCTGCGCCGGGGATCCGGGCTCGAAAAACGTTGTGTCGAGCTGGGCCATCAGACCGTTATCGAGCCCGTCGAGCCATACCATCGGGGTTTCGCCCTCATGCACGTGACCGTGCCAGGACCATGACGGCGTAATGATAAAATCGCCGGCCTCCATCTCGACCCGGTCGCCGTCGACGGTGGTAAAAGCGCCGTCACCTTCAAGCACCAGCCGCATGGCGGACTGTGTGTGACGATGCTCGGGCGCCTGCTCTCCCGGCATAATGAGCTGGAGACAGGCGTATAGACTTCGCGTGGTGCCGTCGAAACCGCTCAGGGCCGGGTTTTGCAGGACCAGTACCCGGCGACCGGCCTCCTCGGCGCTAATGACCTCTCCCGCTTCGAACAGAAGAGGCCGGATTTCCGAGTATTTCCACAATGCCGGCTCGTAAGGCGGCGATGGAGCCATCGGGACATACTTTCCGGTGTCCACCCAGAGGGGCAGGACATGGTGTGCCGCGATGCGGTCGTAGTAGCTGCCGTGATCTGGCGGAATTCGGGCCATCTCTACCGAACCTCGACCTCCATTTTGCCGATCACATCCATCTGGCAGACCAGACGATCACCGGGTTCGATGGGTCCGACCCCTTCCGGTGTTCCCGTCATCAGAATATCGCCGGGATACAGGGTATAAAACTTCGATGCGTACTCGATCAGTTTCCGGCAATCGAAAATTAGATGCTTCGTATTGGATTCCTGGCGGACCTCGCCGTTGACCGTCAGGCAAAAATCCAGGTCGTCGGGGTCATCTATTTCGTCGGCGGTCGTCATCCATGGTCCGAGAACCGCATATGAATCCAGCGATTTCCGCAGGCTTCGATCTTCAACCCCGCGCACCGTATTATCGAGACCGATCGCATAGCCAGCGACGATATCCAGCGCGTCATCATAGGCGACATTCTTGGCCGTCTTCCCGATAATCATCGCCAGCTCGATTTCATGATCGTTGCGACGGTCGGTGTGGCCGAGCGTGATGCCCTCTCCCGGACCGCATAGCGCCGAATTGGCCTTCAGGAACAGGCCGTATTCGTTGATCGTCTTGATTTCGCGCCCGAAATTTATCTCGGCATCGTCCTGTGCCTCGGCAACATGTTTCATGTAGTTGGCAGGGGCCGCGATAATCTTCGTGGGATTTGCGACAGGGCTTTTCAGGACGACATTGTTAACCCCCTGAACGTAACCCATCTTTCGGTTTTCCTCGATCCCGATCCTTATCGCCTCGACATTCGCTACCATGGCGTCGCCGTGCGGCCGCGGCCATCTATGCTGCGGGATATCGGCCAGCGCAATTGTAACGTCGATGAGCTGGTCTCCCTTGACCAGTCCCAGCTTGTCTTCGTTATACCGGCATATTCTCATAGATCGGTCCTGAATTCCTCACGGGCGCCGTCGGCCCATGAAATGCCGTGGCCCGGGGTATCCGGCGGCGCGATGTTTCCATGGGCATCCATATCGACGGGCGCATCGAACATCGGTTCGAGCAGCGGAAAATCTTCCATCCAGCGTATGGACGGAGCCGCCCCCGCTACATGAATAAACAGCGACGGCAGGAAATGCGGAGACACGACGAGATTATGATATTCCGCGATATGGGCGAGCCGGAGGCATTCGGTAATCCCCCCCATCATCGCAAGATCGGGCTGCAGGATAGACACCGCCCGCTCTGACATCAGGTGGGTAAGTTCCACCGCCCCCTGGTGATGTTCACCTGTCGCAATCGGCACCGTCGAATTCTGCGCCAGTGTCGCGAAGCCGTTCGTATCGTGCGCCGGCAACGGTTCTTCAAACCACAGGGCGTTCACATCCGCCAATACGTTGGACAGCCACTGCGCGCGCGCGAGGTCGCACTTCTCATTGGCATCGGCCATGATATCGACCCCGTCCGGCAGTGCTTCGGCAACGGCCTGAATCCGCAGCAGATCGGCGGATGCCCCGGCCACCCGAAGCTTTACGGCGGTGCATCCGCGGTCAGCATACTCAAGCGCCCGGTCAACGGCGGCATCGGGATCCTGGGTTGGCCCGAACCCGCCTGAACCGTACACCGGCAACGTCCGCGCTACGCCGCCAAGCGCCGCATATAGCGGTAGTCCCTGGCGCTTTGCGTATAGATCCCACATCGCGACGTCGATTGCAGCGATGGCAAGGTATCCGACACCGCGTCCCAGCCGGTTGAGCGACCCTGCCAGTCTGCGCCAAAGCGCCTGGGGCGGCACGATTTCCTGGCCCGATACGAACCGGTCCAGCATGTCCCGGGCCGCGAGGGTTACGGTTCGGCCTCCGCCGCCAAGCACATAGGAAAACCCGGTGCCGGTGACGCCGTCCGAATCTTCAAGGTCGACAACGATGACATCGACGGCCGTGATCCCGGATCCGCCGGTCGGCCCGGAGAGCGGAAATTCCCAAAGCTCGGCGGCTGTTTTTATTAACGTCGTCGTCATGGATCAGCCTTTCAGTGTCAGGGTGACGGTGTCGCCGTCTTCGATCTGAAAGGCATCGCGCACCCCGATTGCCGCAATTACTTCTATCTGCGCCGACGGATACCCGTCGACCAGCGGATAGACGATTGCACCGTCTATCTCGCCGTTTATGGACACAGGCCAGCATTTTGCGTCGCAGTCGTGCGGACCGTCATTCGGGTTGTCCATGTGGATACCGTCGGTCCTTTTCAGCCTCACCCAGACGGGCATTGAATCGGGATCGTCCACGATCACGTTTATGGTGCCCGGAAACGGATCGATGCCCACGCGGTCGCGGAACTGCGCTTTCGCCCAGTCCAGCTGCGTAAACGTGGTTCCCATCCCGATCCCGGTGGCCAATCGCCCGACGAGTTGCTCGCCCTTCATCAGGCGGTCGTCACGCCGAACGAACGGCGACGTCCATCCGGCCGATCCCTTGGCAATAGCAATGCATCACATCCCCGGGCACGACGGGGCCGACGCCTTCCGGCGTTCCGGTCATGATCACATCGCCGGGGTACAGGGTATAAAACTGGGACCCGTACTCGATCAGTTTTCGGCAATCGAAGATCAGCTTGCTGGTATTGGAATTCTGCCGTTCCTCGTCGCCGACATGGATCGAAAAATCGAGATTGTCGGGATCGGAGATTTCATCGGCCGTAACCAGCCAGGGGCCGAGCACGGAATAGCTGTCGATCGCCTTGCGGAGGCTCCGCTCCTCGGTCCCGCGCACGGTCATGTCGAGGCCGATCGAATAGGCAGCGACATAGTCCAGCGCGTTTTCATAAGACACATTCTTGGCGGTCTTGCCGATAATCAGCGACACCTCGACCTCGTGGTCGTTACGGCGGTCCGTGAAGTGCAGATCCACCCCTTCGCCCGCACCGACGAGAACCGGATTTTTGAGGAACAGGCCATAATGGTCGATGGTTTTGATTTCCTGGCCGAAACTCACGCCCTGGTCGGCGATCGCTTCGTCCTGATGGGCATAATAATTGACCGGCGCCCCGATGACCTTGTTCGGGTTCGCGACCGGGCTTTTCAGGACGACCGACGCAAGTTCGTGGCGTTCCCCCGACGACAGAATCTCGGATGCCTTCGCGCACACGGCATCCAGGTTCGCAATAAGCGCATCCCCCACCGGTGCCGGCCAACCCGTCGCCGGAATAACGTCCAGCGCGCCTGTCACATCGATGACAGTATCCCCCTCTACGATGCCCAGTCGGTCGTCGTTAAACCGGCAGATTTTCATGACGTTTCCCTCCGCTTGTCTGTTTTGCTAAAATTGTAATGGCATTCTCGCCGCAAACGGTCCAGCGCTATCTTGCGAGGGCTTGAATGCGCCGAGAAGGTGCGTAAACTGCGCGCGCCGCGGGTGTAGCTCAATGGCAGAGCAGAAGCTTCCCAAGCTTACGACGAGGGTTCGATTCCCTTCACCC
>JAQCKY010000050.1 GCA_027592155.1 Pseudomonadota bacterium | reverse complement strand
ACTTTTGCTCTTGTTTACCCTACCTATAACGGATTCATTGGCAAAGATTGGGGTGTTGGTAATACAAAGTGGGTGTCCGAGTATACTTTCTCGGGTGGACGGCATGCGGTAGGTAATTTGGCTAGTTGGACCGGCAATAATGTAGGAACTGCTAATCTATATCTTTACGGCAGCAATACATTACCTACCGCATGGAATGATGGCACACTTTTGTCGTCTCATGAGGCAACGCCTAATACTCCTAGTACTGCTTACACTGTTACAGCTAGTGGGTTAGCCGAGAATTACTTTCGTTATCATTGGAGCGCAGCTAATCACTCATTTGCTGAAGCCTTTTGGGATGAAATCACTTGGTCTGAAATGATATGAGCCTCATACCACTGATCTCCCCCGTAAACATTCCATTTGCTCCGTTAGCCGCCGACTTTGACGGTACTAGTGGTTACATGGATCGCGGCACTGCATTGACTGGAATAGCACCATCACAGGTTTGCGTAAGGAAAATATCATGGACATGTTAGTGCAGAAATCAGATAGCAGCGTTGTTCAAAAATGGTCTGGTACAGTTGCTAAAGTTAAACTGCCTCACCAAACAGGCGGGGATGTAACCTTTGTCGGTGGTAAACGCCCGGTCGATCTTGGTGATTATGTACTGGTCAAGGCCATTGAGGTTGATGAACCAATCGGAGTTGACCAAAAGCGGGGGCAAACCACAACTGTTGTCAGCGGCGAGTCTGTCACAGTAACTCGTCCAGCTATTGCCATGACGGCGCAAGAGATATGGGATCGTGACATTGCAGAGACTGACCGCACTATGCCACGCATGATGGAAGACCATATTGAGCTTGCCCATGCTGGTGTTACTGGCAATACGTTCTCGCAAGCCGCCTATGACGCCAAGAAGGTTGTCCGGGGCAGGCAACCGTAAAGGCCGTAGAATGGACCTCCTTGAATGCCCTTGGTGCGGGGTCTGGACCCGCCCAGTCTTTCAGAAGGCTCATTATGAGTGCGGGAGCTGCCATCGTCCTTTGATGGATTGTTGTGACGGAGAGACGGCCCCGGTTGTAGCTATAGTGGACTAGACGTGATGAACCAGCCACAGCATATCATACGCGCCGCCGTCGAGACAGCCCCGGCTATTATCCCCGGTGCTGCTACAGTAGCGGCGGACTGGCTGGGGTTGATCAACACTGGCGTGAGTATACTATTTCTCACCATGTCATCCGGGTTCTTAGCTTGGCGCTGGTATCTGGCATATACAAAAGAGAAGGCGAATCGGGGAGATTAATTGGACCACCAAGCGCGTCATACGCAGCAAGGAGGTACACTATGAAGGCCCTAGTATTGACTCTGATTCTCGCGGTTGTCCCGCTGTCGGCACAAGCCGGACACCTGTGTCTAAAGCACACGGACATGGTAAAATTGCTAAGAGACAAACAAAATGAAGTCCCCAGATTCGTTGGCCTGATGGGGGGAGGCATAATGGTCGCAGAAATATTCATCTCCCCCGATGGGACATGGACGCTCGTTTTCACTGACAGAGCCGGGACAGCTTGCCATATGGCTTCAGGCGACGATTGGCACGCCGTTCCCGTTCTGGGTGGCGGAATATGATAGGCTCCTCGCCGTCCGTGGTGTCAATCTAATGGGACGGTCAGGTTGGGAGGCCGACGACCCGGAGTTAGTCAGCACTCTAGACCTCTACCACACGCTAAAGAGTGCTGCGGCGACCGCCCGTGTACTCGGCATCCCAGTCTCGACCGTCAGGAGTCGTATAGACTCCGCTATGCGGTTAGTCACGACCCCGGCACCCCAACCGCAGCAGGAGCATCCCGCCCGACAGGTGGCTAGTGTCGAGAACGGCATCGTCCTAATCGGTTCAGATTGCCACTACTGGACGGGCAACGCGACGACGGCACACCGGGCATTTGTCAAGGCGTGCAAGGACCACAGACCTGACATAATTGTCATGAACGGTGACGTGCTCGATGGCGCGTCTATATCGAGGCATTCCCCATTGCAGTGGGAATCCAACCCCACCCTCATTGAGGAGATAGAGGCTTGTCAAGAACGTCTGCATGAAATCTGCATGGCCGCGCCCAAGGCACGCAAGGTCTGGACGTTAGGAAACCACGACGCCCGGTACGAGTCCCGTCTCGCTGCTGTTGCCCCCGAGTTTGCGAGCATAAAGGGCGTTCACCTGAAGGATCATTTCCCGCTGTGGGAGCCGTGCTGGAGCATCTGGTTGAACGACGCAGTCGTCGTCAAACACAGGTGGAAAGGCGGCGTTCATGCCACGCATAACAACGCCATCAACTCGGGTAAATCAATGGTGACTGGGCATCTACACTCGCTCAAGGTCACGCCATATAGCGATTACAACGGCACCCGGTTTGGGGTTGACACCGGCACGTTGGCTGAACCATATGGCGAACAGTTCCAATACGCCGAAGATAACCCGGTGAATTGGAGGAGCGGATTCGCCCTACTTACGTTCGAAAACTACGAATTGCGCTGGCCCGAGGTTGTCCACGTTGTCGGGGATGGTGTGGCGGAGTTCCGCGGAAAGGCTTACTCTGTATGATCCCCAGTCGCCGCCCATGCGTGACCGAGACCGTTGGCCCGTTTGCTATCACGGTAGGCTTCAACCCGTGGGGCCGACCGTTTGAGGTGTTTATCACCGCACGCGGAAAATCCGGCACGGAGTTAGATGATCACCTTTATGAATTAGGGGTCGCGGCGTCCAAGATCATGCAGGGAGATGATGCATGAACCGGGGACTGCTGACCGAAGATGGGCCAAGCAGGTCGGCCCCAGGGCAGAACGGATCGCGGACCTATTCCGGGACGCGGGAACTTATAGGATATAGGATATAAGTGATGGAGAAGCAGTGGTTTGAATCGAAGACACTCTGGGTCAACGGCATCGCCGGGCTTGTCTCCGTGTCAGCGGCCTTCGGGATCGACATCGGCATTGACGAGCAGACCAGCGCGGCCCTTGTCGGCGGAATTATGGCGGTCGTAAACGTCATTCTCCGGTTTGTGACCAAGGCTGCCGTCACCACCTGATGGGCGTCCTCTCCATCTTGAGGGCCGTCCTGTCCCTGGCGTCGGCCCTGATGGGCTACGTTCGGGATAAGCAGCTCTTGGATGCGGGCAAGGCCCAAGCGAATGAGGCCGCACTGAGGGGAATGTTAGATGCCATCTCTCGGGCTAAACGTGCTCGTCAGTCTGTTGATCCTGACGGCGTGCCAGACGACCCAGACAACCGGGATACCCTGCGCCGCCCTTGACCCGATCACGTTCAGCGTGTCACAGGACTCCGCTGAATCGGTGGCGCAGATACGTTCCTACAACGCCGTCTACCGTGAGCTGTGCAATGATTGAAGCCGCCTATGCCCTGGAGGGTATAGCCCCGTTTCATACCCTCCAGAGTATACGTTGCCTCTGGCGGCGTCACGTTCCCGGCGTCTCGGTCACCGCCGATTTCACAAATGTATCCCATTGCAGATCGCACTCACCTGACGCCGACACCCGGCACAGAACCGCTCGTAGCGTGCCGCCGGGAAATGGACATGGCACAAATTACAGGGCCGCGTGCCCACTTTGGCTTTGGCGCGCGCATCTTTTTTGATGCCTTGCTGCACGCCCCAGTATCGGCAACTGACGGATTTCGCCGTTCGCCCCAGGGCCAGCCCGATAGTCGACCAACTCTCGTTGGCGGCGTGCAGACGGAACATGGTCGCGTCGTCCGCCGCCGTGTATCTCGCATTCTTCTCTGCCATATCAATCTCCCGGTAGCCAATTGTTAATATCTCGTCTGACGTATGTAGCAGCCTCCGCGCGCGCCCGTTCGTCGCATTCCCGCAACCACTCTCCGTAAGCTATGAGCATCGCGTCGTGGATATGATCCATTATCACATCATCATCTGACGGCTGGCGCTGCGCGTTGGCGGCGCAGAGGTGGAGGTAAACTTGACCCCAGGGGGTGGAGGCGGTCATCCCACCGCTCCCGCCAACCGTTGACACGCCTTGCCATGACGGCGGCGTGCCAGTTCCAGAGACATCATGCAGATGCCGAGGTTGTCCCGCACCCGTTCGGCGCGGCGGGCTGATATGCAGGGCGTGGCCAACTCGGCGTCGAAGCGGCGGATGCGGGCGATCTCATGCTGCACGGTCTCGCGCTCATAGCGGATGCGCTCGCGCAGATCAGTCAGCGTCCACACCCGTTGGCTCTCCTGCATCAGCCGGTCGAGGTATTCAGCGGGGACGGGTCCGTCGTATTTGCGGTGGAGTTCGTTTAGTGCGCGGAGGTCTGTCATCTTCATTATCCTTTCCTGGGCAGTCGGTCATCCGGTTGCCCCGTTGAGTCTTTATACTAAAGTTTAACGGGGGCGTAAAGCATTATCTTTTCCTTGGCGTCCTGAAAGCCGTGGCCAAGGATTGTGCCGTGGCCGATGCTGTCGAGGTACGCCAGCCAATCGCGTTGCGGTGCCGATAATACACCGCCCGTCTCGCGCTTCATTTCAATCCATAGATTCCAGGCAGGGACGTACAGATCAGGCACTCCGGCTGACACGCCCTCGGCCTTGAGCCTCGCGCCTGTGGTGCGGCTGCGCTGCCCGCCGTTTGCGATGGCAAATATGCGGACGCCTGGATACGTCTGGCGGACCCACTGCACTAACTCACGCTGTTCTTCGTGTTCCGTTTTCATCCCCACCTTCTATCTGTCACGCGATAAAATTTGCCATCCTGCCGGAATTTTATGACCCCCGGAGGGGCGCATTCGTTCATTTCTCTTGCCGCGCTGGTCAGATCGGTGTGGTGCATGTCGGCATCAGACCCGCAATGGTTTGATATCTTGGCGAACAGAATTCTCGCCTTTTGTCCGGCATACCCGTCGTGCATTACCGTCAGGTACTCGTTGACCGGCTTGTCTGACAGTGCGCCATAGTAGGTGACCATTAGCATCTCCTTGCCACTAACGCGGCTTATATGCCGACGCCACTGCCATTCGGTCACGTTCATCTCGATCGTGTCTAGGCCCATAATGTCGTCGTCGTGCAGCTTTTGCTTGGTTGGTTTCGGTTCTGGAAACGGCTCCCCGCAAGCCACGCACTCCCGTGCGGATATGTGGTTCAGCTCGTTGCAGGCTTCGCAGACTTTGACCGGCGCATCGCCTTCGCCCGCCTTCCGCCCTGGGTCAATGTTCGTGATCGGCCCGTGCTCCTCAACCACCCCGGCGAAATCAAGAACTCGGCAATGGTCTGTGTGGCTCTTGGGGCGCATTCCGCGTCCGGCCATCTGGCAGTACAGGCCTGGGCTGGCGGTCTTTCTGAGCAAGGCGATCAGATCAATATTGGGATGGTCGAACCCGGTCGTCAGGACGTTGGCATTGGTCAGCGCCCTGATCCTGCCCGCCTTGAATCCCGCGATGATTTCCGCCCGCTCGTTCTTCGGTGTCTCGCCCGTGATCGTCGCTGCGGTGATGCCTCGCTCTCGCAATTCATTCCGAATATTATAACTGTGTTTGACGCCGACGCAGAAAACCAGCCACGATTTCCGATCCCCCGCCTGACTGATTATCTCATCGACAACCGGCCCGTTGATCTCCTTCTTATCAACCGCATCCTGCAACTCGCTTTCGATGTATTCGCCGCCGCGCTTATGTACACCCTCAACAGACAGCTTGTGCGCCGTCAGCTTTGATCGCAGTGGTGCGAGAAACCCTTTGAATATCAATTCCTCGATAGAGGTGGGCCGGAGTATAGCCGAGAACAGCGCGGGGCTGTCGGTGATCAGGCCATGCCCTAACCGGTACGGCGTGGCGGTCATGCCGATCACCCGAAGCGCCGGGTTGATCTGGATCAATTCACTAATGAGAGTCCGATACCCGCCCTCTGCATTGTGGCTTATTAAGTGGCACTCATCGACAATAACTAAATCAATATGTCCGATAAGTGCCGACTTTTCCCTAACCGATTGAATCCCTGCAAACGTGATTGCGTCTAATTGTTTTGACCGCAGGCCCGCCGAATAAATACCAAGCGGCGCGTTAGGCCAATGCTGGCGCATCTTTTCGGCGTTCTGCTCAATTAACTCCTTGACATGGGTGAGCATTAAGATGCGGGTTTCCGGCCATGTCTGGATCGCGTCCCGGCACAGCTCAGCAATGATGTGGCTCTTGCCTGATCCGGTCGGCAGTTCGATGCACGGATGGCCGGTGTTGCCCGCCTCGAACCACCGATACAGAAGCGTGATGGCCCGCTGTTGGTAGTCGCGGAGTCGGGTATCAGAAGGGGATGTCATCCACCCTCACTTCCATCACCTTCGCGCCTGGGAACGTCTCGCGCACCTTCCGCACATCGTCGTGGGCGCAAGCCTCGCCACCGGCGATCAATTCCTGGCTTGAGAAAGTGAACGCATCGCCCTCACCGTTGCGAATGTCCTTGCCAGCGATCTCGTAGACCGCTTCGTGCGGGTTGGTCGAGTCCTTCTGCTTCCACGGCACCAGATCGGGATGCAGCACATGGCTATCGCAGCCGGTCTTCTGAAAATCGCCGGGGATGTCCTTGCTGTCCCATCGGGCGCAGGACCATGTGCTGTCGGCTTCCGGCGTGGCGTGGGCGCATGTGCGGCAATTAACGTGCTGAGTCAGTTGCTCCTTATGGCAAAAGCTATGCGCCGGGCAGAACTTGCACTGATACCAACTTGCGTCGGTGCTGATAGGCTCTGGCATACGTTCGGCCAAAGCAATCCGATGGCCGCGCTCGACTAGGTTGGTCGCCGCTTCCTTGTCGTAATGGACCCGCTCGGTGTAAATCCGGTCGTCGTTCTTGCAGACGGCGACGTACAGAGCACGGGCGATTTTAGTGCCTAGCATATAGACCTGCATCTGCGCCCAGTGCATTGGCTTAGATGCTTGCACACCCTTCTTTTCCACATCGTCAAACGATTTCAGGGCGTGGGTTTTGAACTCCGCGATGTGTCGGGTCTTTTCCGCGCCGGGGACGCCGGACTCGATGATGCCGTCTACCGATCCGCCGACGTGAGATCCGAATTTGATAAACCGCTGCTTGTCGCCTGTGCTGTTGATATCAATGCCAATGGCCTTCAGGTCAGCCGTGATAATGTCCTCCTCGTTGTTGCCGCGCCGAAACAGCCGAAGAATGCGACCGGGAAATTCCTCGCGCACCGCCCAGCGAAACGACAGCCAGAGCCAGCGGTCGCAGGGGTGTCCAAGCATGGACCCGCCCAGGTGCAGACGCGGTTCGTCTGGGGCGTCGGCGTGCTGTGCGTCAATCAGATTGGTAATTGTCTGTGTTGCTGGTGGAATTGCGGTCATAGAAAGTCGGGGGGTTTCCCCCCCGCTCCTTACTTTGAGGCCCAAGGGGGTGCGGCTTTCCCGTTAGCCGGTGCGGTGGTTGCCGGTGCCGCTTTCGGCAGCGCGGAGCCGGAACCCTCGATGGCCTTGAAGCCCTTCACCTCGTTGCCGGGACCATATTGCGAATCATCCCTGACCGTAACCTTGATGGCGAGGTTCCCGCCAATCAATTGGTCCGAGTCCTCGATGCTCGCCAGCCCGATGATCGCCATGATCTGGCCAAGCTGGCCCCGCCCGATTTCCTCGGCCCTCAAGTTTGGGTTGCGGGTGTTGATGTTCGACCAGAGGACACGGCCCTGATGGGATGGCCCGGTGATGTCAAGCCGCAGGGCGATGTAGCTGCCATTCCCCGCTTTGGTCGTTTTAACGTCCGCCCCTACAATCGCCGCCGTGTACCAGCCAGCAGGGATGGGTTCGAAGCCTCGCGGCTCGTCGCGTGGCATGTCGTCCAGATTAAAAACCTCTCCAAGGAAAGCCATTTATTCGCCTCTCGTAATAGTGAATGATGCCCGGCTGGGCATTGTGGTGATGCCGCTGAGTAGCGGATCGGTGATCGTTGCGTCGGTGTTCTTCCATGCCGTCAAATTTAACTCGGGCTTCCAGCGGAATAGCCGGGCAAGGTGTTCCCCCGTGCCCTCCGCTTCCGCTATCTCCTGCACCCGCTCGGCGTCAACCTTGCGGTTCATCCGCCCGGCGATCCGAATCTTGTAACCGTCGTCAGTGTCAACTGTCTCTGTGCCCTCCATGCTTTCAGCCACCCCGATTAGGGACAGCATGTGGTTTTCGAGTAAGCGGCGGCGCTCAACCGCGTCCCGCTCGGCGTCTTTCGCGGCGATCCATTCGCCCGCCGCTGTTGATAAGTCGAGGTTCATGAATTGTCTCCCTTTAGTGCTGCGTCGTCCCGCATTGCCTCAATAACGGCGCGGGCCAAAGCCTCGTGTTGCTGCCATGCGCGCAATTCTGTCTCATCAAGAGCCAGGTGGCTCGCATCGGGATTTTCCCCCAAGCCCTCTGTGATCACCCTCGCAACGCGCTCCACCATTTGGACCGATAGCACGGGTAAAACGCGTGGACTCTTTAATCTCACCGTAAAGATGGTCATGCCGAACCTCCTAACTTGGCAATAATCGCGCCAAGGTCTGGCGCTTCCCATGCTTCGAGTTTTCCTGAACGATCCTTGGCTTGCCACAGGCCATCGCTGTCGCACATCAGAGCCCGTTGCGTTACGTTCTCGGCGTCTTTCTCAACCCGCAGGGCGAGCATCAGGTCGAAAAAGTACGGCAGCGATTGACCAAGCTTGATACCCGGCATGGATGGGGAGTAGAGCATACGGCCCATCTCATCCTGCGACTTTTCCAGTTTGGCGGTCATTAAGACATGCCTTGGCAAATTGCGGAACGAGCGGATAACCTCGGCCATCGTTGTTTGCATCTCGCCGTAGGCTGCCCGGGGGTCTTTGTTGGTCTTCTTCTCGGTGCCTAGAGAAACCTCAGCAACCTCGGAAATCGAGTCGATTGCGACGGACTCGAACTGCTTGGATTCGTCACTGTCGAGCAGCCATTTGTAGGCGTCCCGCAGCGCGTCCATGTTGGCGACCTCGATATAAGGGATTGCGGAACCGGCGATTGATAGCAGCCCGCCCTCGGTCGATATGATGACCGGCGCGGGCATAGTCGGGATGAGCGAGGTCTTGCCCGACCCGGCCTGACCGTAAACCAGTACGTTGACGGTCCCCGCCACGACGGTCGAGGTGTTTAGTAGATTGATAGCCATTTTTCTCTCCTCTTGATCGCGGTCGGATGATCCGGTTGCGATTTTGCATTTACATATAATCATGATTGGGGTATGGTGTAAATAGTTTATTTTCACAGGAGCGAAAAAAATGACCACGGACGAGGCAATCGCCTATTTCGGCGACCGCAAGCAGATGGCCGCTGCGCTTGGCATTGGGCTGCACGGCACCTATCGCTGGGGCGAGTCTCCGCCTAAATTGCGGCAGTTTCAAATGGA
>JAQCKY010000049.1 GCA_027592155.1 Pseudomonadota bacterium | reverse complement strand
ACACGGAGATTTCCGCCGCCTACGAGCCCGCGAAACTCATCGACGGCCAGTGGCATCACGTGGCGGGAACCTTCGATGGAAAGCTGCTGCGGCTGTATATCGATGGAAAGAAAGTCGCCGAGCGGGAGCAGCCCGGGAAACTCGCTCCAGGCCGGCCGACGGCCGGGTCCATCGGCGCCAACGGGCGCAGAGAGCCTTTCAACGGAGGCATCGACGAAATGCGCGTTTACTCCGTTGCCTTGAGGGAGGAGCAGATCGCCCAGCTTGTGGCGGGCAAAGCGGAACCGGTGCCGGAGGCAGTCGTGGGTCACTGGAAACTCGACGGCAATCTCGACAACGAAGCCGACAAGAAAGTCGCGGTCGCGCCTGATCGCCCACGGAATCGGATCGTCTTCCTCGGCAACACGCTGATTTCCGCGATGGAAAAACATGGTTTCCTCGAAACGGCCCTGACCGCGCGCTGGCCGCATCACGACCTCACGTTCCGCAATCTCGGCTGGCCGGCGGATGACGTGTTTGGCACGGCCCGCTCGGAGTTCGGCTCCGACCAAAACACCGGCTCGTGGCGACCGCCCAGCGCAAAGCAGGGGTTCGGCTATTCGGTCCTGATGGATCATGTCGCCGACGCCCGTCCGACGACCCTCATCGTTGGTTACGGCGGCGAAGCGGCGTTTGCCGACGGCGAAGCGGGCTTCAAGCGATTTCAGGAAGGGTATGAGGAGCTCTTGACCGCGCTCGAGAAGTTCGACGCAAAACTCATTCTGCTCGCACCGCCGCGGCACGAGTCGTTTGGCCCGCCGATGCCCGATCCCGCGGAGGCGAATCGCCGCCTGCAGCGCGCTTCCGCGTGGATCGGCGAAGTCGCGAAAAAGCGCGGCCACCGTTTCGTCGAACTTTTCGACTCCCTCGTGGCCCGCGGCCCGAACGAGCGCCTCACGGAAAACGGCGTGCACCTCAATCGGCTCGGTTATCAGCGGATGGCGGAAACCGTGCTCCGCCAGCTCGGTGTCCAGGAGGAAGGGCCGGCTGTCGCCTTTGCGGAAAACGGCCAGGTTCTCCAGTCCAGCCGATCCCGGGTGACCGGGGTTGAAACGACGAAGCGCGGAATTCGTTTCGACCTCACGACTGAGATGCTGCCCACCGTCGCCTGGAGCGCCCCGGCGCGGGTCGTCGCAGCGGGCGATGCGACTTTGAAAATCGATGGGGAAATTCGCCACGAGGCCGGGGCCGCGGCGTGGAGCAAGGGCGTTGCCATTACCGCCGGCCCAGACCACGATCAAGTCGAGGAATTGCGCCAGTTGATCGTCAAGAAAAACGAACTCTACCGCTGGCGGCTCCGCCCACTGAACAAGACCTACACCTTTCTCTTCCGCCGCCACGAAATGGGGCATCTGGCCTACGAAATCGACGACCTCCAGCGGCTCGCCGAAGAAAAGGAGGAATTGATCGCCCGGCTCCGCGTGCCCCGCGCACACCGCTATGCCCTGGAGCGGGTTGAGGCTTGGAAATCGCCGAAGGATTACGCGGACAAGTACGTTCCCAAGGACATCCCCAAGCCGGATACCGACGCCGAGTTGAAGGCGTTCACGGTCGCGGAAGGTCTCGAAGTCAGTCTTTTCGCCGACAATCCCATGATCGCCAATCCGATCAACATCAACTGGGATACGCGGGGACGCGCATGGGTGTCCGCGAGCACGATCTACCCCCACATCAAGCCCGGTCGCGCGCCGAACGACCGCATCGTCATCCTCGAAGACACCAATCATGACGGCCGCGCCGACAAATACACGGTGTTCGCCGAAGGTCTGCTCGTGCCGCATTCCGTGATGCCAGTGCCCGGCGGAGCCTACGTGTGCAGCGCCACGGAGCTTCTGTTCCTGGCCGATGCCGATGACGACGGCGTGTCGGAGTCGCGGCGCGTCGTGTATGCCGGCTTTGGAAACGCGGATGTGCACCACATGATCCACGGCCTACGCTGGGCGCCGTGGGGCGAGCTGTATTTCATCCAATCGATCTACATCAACAGCTTCGTCGAAACGCCTTGGGGCAACCGGCAGCTCAACGGGTCAGGCATCTGGCGCTTTCGCCCTGAAAGCGAGCGGCTGGAGGTGTTCGCCCGCGGCATGACCAACCCCTGGGGACATACCTTCGACCGCTGGGGGCAGTCTTTTGCCACCGACGGCGCGGGCGGCAATGGACCGCACTACGCATTTCCCGGCGCGGCGTTTCCGACGGCCGTGGGAGCCGAGCGAGTTCTGAGGGGACTCATTCCCGGCAAACCCAAAAACACAGCTGCCGAGTTCATCTCCGGACGGCACATGCCCGAGCGTTTGCAGGGCAGCCTTTTGGCAAACGACTACCGCGCCAACCGCATCGTGCGCTACGAAATCAAGGAGAACGAAAGTGGCTTTGCGGCGGCCGAAGTGGAGACGATCCTGCATTCGAGCCACCGGTCCTTCCGCCCGGTGGATCTCAAAATGGGGCCCGAGGGCGCGCTGTATGTCGTCGATTGGTATAACTCGATCATTGGCCACGGCGAAGTGGACTTTTACCACCCGCTGCGGGACAAGACGCACGGTCGCATCTGGCGTCTGACGGCAAAGGGGCAGCCCGTCCTGAAACGTCCGCAGATTCACGGGGCGGAGATCGGCGCGCTGCTGGAAGCCCTCGGAGCGCCCGAGGAATGGACGCGCGTGCAGGCCAAACGCGAGCTGGCCAATCGCGATCGCGCGCAGGTCCTCGCCGCGCTCGGCAAGTGGGAAGCTGCGCTCGCCGTGAATGCCGACACGGAGCATCGGCGGCTGGAGGCGCTGTGGCTGCACGGTGCATTGCGGGCTCCGAATGCCGATCTGCTGAAGCGGGTTCTCGCGTCGGGCGACTACCACGCCCGCGCCGCCGCGGTGCGGATGGTTTCGCAGTGGCTGCCGGACCTTCCCGACGCCCTGCCTATGCTCGCCGGGGCGGTGGAAGACCAGCATCCGCGCGTCCGCCTGGAAGCCGTCAACGCGCTGCGTGAGGTCGGTTCGCTCGAAGCGGCCAATCTCGCGCTTCGCGCGCTCGCTTTGCCGGTCGATAGTAACCTCGATTTCGCGCTGTGGCTCACCGCGCGCGAAACGCAAGAGCAGTGGATTTTCGCGCTCCAGGCCGGCAAACCGGTGTTTGACGGGAAGTTCGACCGCCTCGCCTTTGCCCTCGGTGCATCGACAGATCGTCGGGCCATGGAGCCGCTGGTGGCGATGATTCGCGACGGCAGGATCACGGGCGCCGAACGAGACGTCGCAGTTCGCACCATCGCGGCCCTCGGCGGCCCCGACGACTTGGGTGCCGTCCTGGAAATTGCCGGCCTCGAACCGGCGTTGTGGCCGGCGGTTGCCGACGGCGCGCAGGCAAATCGCAACGTTCCGCGCGAGGCATCCGCCGTCGCGAAGTTCCTCAGCCACGACAGCTCTCCGGTGCGGGCCGCCGCCGCCGAACTTTGCGGGCGATGGAAACTCGACTCCGCCACGCCGCAGCTCATCGCGATGGTGACCGGGCCAGCCAGCCAGCAGCCGGACCGCCTGGTGGCCGCCCGCGCGCTGGCGCGGATGGGCGATCTCGAGTCACTCGCAAAGCTCGCCGCAGACAAACTGCTGCCCGTTCGTGCCGCCGCCATCGCCGCTTGGGCCGGTATCATGCCCGGCGACGCCGCATCGCATGCGGCCCGACTGCTTGCCCAGATCGAGTCGCCGCAGGATGCCGCACCCGTCTTCGCGGCGTTCGTCTCGCGCGAGGACGGCCCCGCGGCTTTGGCGAAAGCTATTGCCGACGTGCGGCTCCCGTCCGCCATCGCGACGGACGGCATTCGCACGGCCCTCGGAGTGGGCCGCGACCTCTCGACATTGATCGCCGCCCTGACCAAGAGCGGATCACTGCAACCAGTGACCAACCAGATGAAGCCCGAGGAGCGCCAGCAGTTGCTCGAAGATGTGCAAAAGCTCGGCGACAGCGAACGCGGGGCCAAAATTTACCACCGGATAGAAATGGCCTGCATCGTCTGCCACGCCGTGGGAGACATCGGGGGAAAACTTGGCCCGGACCTGACCACCGTCGGCGCCTACAAAACGCCCGAATCCCTTCTCGAATCGTTGCTCAGCCCCAGCAGCGCCATCGCGCAGGGCTATGAAACCGTGATTGTGAAGCGCAAGGGCGGCGAACTGGTATCCGGCACGCTCCAGCGCCGAACCGATACCGCCGTGCTGATCCGCGAACCAAGCGGCGAGATCGTCTCCATCCCCAACCACGACGTCGAAAAACTCGACACCAGCCCCGTCTCGCTGATGCCTCCGGGCCTGACCGACCGACTCCGCCGCGACGAACTCATCGATCTGATGCGCTTCCTGACATCGAGAGGAAAGAAAGACGAACCGGCAAAATAGCGGGTTCCCGAATCCCACCCGCTTGCGAACGCGTCCGCGATGCCCCGCCTTTTCCCGCCGATGAGAGGTCAACGCCCGACCCGGCCGGGTCGGACGTTGACTTCGCTTTGTTCGCGGAGGCATCACGGAGCTTCGCGCGGCCGTCTGATGTCTTCATCGAACAAATTCATGCTCGCAGGAACCAAGCCAAGAACCAGGTTTTAAAACCCGACCTAAGAAACCGAACAATTTAGTAAAAATGAAAATACAAAGAAGAAAATTCATCCAACAGACAGGCTTGGCAGTTGCTGCAATTACTACCCTTCCATCAATGGCCATTGGAAACAGTTTAGAGCATAATGGAAAAGGAGCCGATGCCATTATAAAAAAACTTTCCATTTTAAATGATGATAATGTTGCTGACTACTTAAGCAGGCAGGCAAGCAAACCCGGAGACAGATGGGATGGCGGAGTAATGGACACCTACAAAATACCTAATGTTCATACTACCAAGGAATTAATTGTCATCGCAGGAAGTGCATATGCATCCAGGTTTTCGAAGCATTATCTCTCGCCTGATTTAGTCATACCGATAGAGCGAGCTGCGGCATGCCTCGTACAAGTTCAGCATAATGACGGAACTATCGATCTACATAGCACCAATTTTCACTCTCCTCCAGATACGGCCTTTATTGTCAATGACTTATCTCCGGTTTTTATTTGCTTAAAAAAACTGAACCGACCGGATTTGAGGGATGCGCTTAATAGCATGGAAGCGTTTCTCGCTAATGCCGGAAAAGCATTGGCTGTTGGTGGAATACACACAGCAAACCATCGTTGGGTGACTTGCTCCGCCCTAGCTTGGGTAAATTATTTTTTCCCATCTCAGAAATATGTTGATAGGATTGATGAATGGTTAAGCGAAGGCATTGATCTTGATCCGGATGGGCAATATATAGAAAAGAGCGTGGGAGACTATTCTCCAATTTGCGATACCATGTTCATAACCATTGGACGCTTGTTGAATCGTCCAGCATTGTTTGAGTATGCCAGAAAGAATCTGGAAATGAGCCTGTATTACATTCAACCTGAAGGAGAAGTAGTCACCACTGCATCCGGAAGGCAGGATAAATATTATACCGCATATGTTAATGGATATTATTATGCCTATAGATTTTTTGCGATAAAGGACAGAAATCCTGAATTCTCGGCAGTTTGCAAATTAACAGAGAGCAAAATGCCAGAAAAAATCACTTGGTCTTTGCCTTATTTAATGGAAGATTCAATTTTTAATACTGAATTGCCAGATGCATCAAAAATACCAGAAAATTACTTTAAACGATTCAGTCATTCTGGTCTTTTCAGAATCAGGCGTGGCAGCACAGATATCACAGTTATAGAAAACAACCCTACTTTTCTTTCCTACAGAAAGGGAAATGCAGTACTGCAATCCATGAGATTAGCTGCAGCATTTTTTGGCACAAGAGGACAGTTTATTTCAGAGAACTGTGTCGTTGATAAGGGAAAAGTAATTCTGTCGAAATCAAAAACACATGGCTATATGCAGCCCATAAAAAAAGAGGGTGGAAGCGGGGATGTGCTTTGGGGGAGTCAATCCCTGGCAGACAGAGAGAAATCAGAAAATCAAACAATGAACTTTCAGGTGATAGTAATTGAATCTAATGGTAAAATCTCATTAGAAATCGATATAACAGGTACAGAATACGTTCCGGTTTCATTAGAAATGAGCTTCAGACCAGGAGGTAAGCTGGAAGGAGTTGTTCCTGATAGTAATATGGAAGACTCCTATTTCCTCGAAAGTGGTATTGGGCAGTATCGTGTTGGTGATGATGTAATAAAATTTGGCACTGGCACCAACTCACATAAATGGGCACAAATGCGGGGGATGCTCCCAAAGCAGAACGGTTATAGTGTTTATTTAACTGGGTATACTCCTTTTAAAAAAACCTTGATGATTTATTGACCGGCCGTAAGGGGTCAACCCGCTAGTCGCTGCAAACTCGGTTGCGAGTCGGAAGCAGACGAGATTCGGAATGCGTGATTCGAGGGGTTCATATGGGGTCATAGGGGAATGGCCCCATTTCCCCTAAGTTTACACCAATGAACCGGGTTTGTATGGCCTCGGCTCGGCGAATGACCGCTATTTGAGTTGTGCGGTTAAAGCGGCGCTGGAAAAACACCTCATCCCGTTCTGGATCGGCAAGGATGCGGACCGTATCGAGGATATGTGGCAATCCACCCACGTGCGGTCCTATTGGCGGAACGGTCCGATCACCAACGTGGTGCAGGCGGCGATTGATTCGGCGCTCTGGGATATCAAAGGAAAGCGCGCCGGTTTGCCGGCCTATGAACTATTGGGTGGCAAAGTGAGGGATGCGGTTCCGCTTTATGCCCACGCCAGCGGTGCGGACTTCAATTCCTGTACCGAAAATGTGCGTCGTTGGCTGGACGCGGGGTTCCGCCACGTGCGCTTGCAGATGGGCGGCTACGGCGGTGGCGGTTTTATCCCGCCGGGAGAGGGAAGTCGGCCTTAAACAGGGTTCAAGGGACAGGCATTCGACGAGGAACTGTATGTCAAAATCATTCCCAAACTGTTTGAACATATCCGCAATGAGCTGGGGTGGGAGGTGAAATTGCTGCACGATGTGCACGAGCGTCAGACGCCTTCGGCGGCCATGCAGCTTGCCAAACGGCTGGAACCGGTCCGCATGTTTTTCGTGGAAGACATTCTTCCTCCGGAACAGATCGATTACTTCAAGCAGATACGGGCTCAGACCTCGACCCACATGGCCATGGGCGAACTGTTCACCCATCCCCATGAATGGCGCCCCCTGATCGCCGGGCGTTTGATTGATTTCATTCGTTGTCGCGTGGGCATGATCGGCGGTATTACCCAGGCCCGGAAAATTGCCATGCTCTGTGAGCAATTCGGGGTGCGAACCGCATTTCAGGAAGGTGGTGAAAATGATCCCATCAACCAATTGATCGCCTATCACGTGGATTTGACCATCCCGTCCTTCGGCATCCAGGAGGAGAACGACTTTCCGGAAGAAGTGCTTGAAATGATGCCCGGCGCGGCGGAGATACGAAACGGTTACCTCTATGGATCGGATAAACCCGGACTCGGAATCGATATCGATGAGAAACTGGCCGCCAAGTATCCCCTGGTGGACGATCCCCGCAATGCCGACTGGACGAATGTCCGGGGCATGGTCGGTTCGGTCGTCAAGCCCTGAGGCGATAGAGCTTTCGGAAAAGGATCGGGGTGATGACTTGGTGTCTGCCGGGGGAGCCGATTGAATAATGTTGCATTCAAAGGTTGACTTGGCTTCGTCTATCCGTCGATCTTTTCAATCGACCCTTGGTCCGGTCTTCAGCCGCTCCATTCCAAACCGCGCTGTTACCCCGCCACCCAAACCGAACTTCAGATGCCTCCCGAAAAATCCAAACACGCCCATTGGTTCGCGGAGGAAGTTTACCCGCACGAGTCGATTTTGCGCTCGTGGCTGAAGAAAAAATTTCCGGGAAGTTGTGATGTGGACGATGTTATCCAGGAAGCCTACCTGCGGGTGCTCAAGGCCCGGGACCGTGATGTGGTGCAGTTTCCGCGGGCCTTTCTTTTTACGGTGGCACGCAATCTGGCCATCGATTCCCTGCGGCGGGTGGAGGTGAGCCGGATAATACCTTTAGCTGAAAATGAGTTGGAAACCGTCATGGATGATGCGGAGGCTCCTCGGGAAACGGTGGCCCGCGAACAGGAACTGGAAATTTTAAAAATGGCCATGGAAACACTCCCCGAGCGATGTCGCGAAATATTCACTTTGAGAAAAATACACGACATGTCCCAGAGCGATATCGCCCGCACACTTGGAATCTCGGTCAACACCGTCACCGCGCAGATATCCATCGGCGTGCGCAGGTGTACGGAATATCTGGAGAATTATTTGAAAAACGGAGAGCGATTTAAATGAGCCCGGGTCCCATGCCATCCGGTGACGACGACCGGATCAACCTCGAAGCCGCCAACTGGGTCGGTAAACAGGATCGTGGTTTTTCCCCGGAGGAACAAGACGAGTTTTCCCATTGGTTGGCGGAAGACCCCCGGCATCGCGCGCGTTTTATCCGTCAACAAAAAACCTGGGAGTTGATGGGCCATTTGGATAATCCGGGTATGCGAAGCCTGAGTGGTCCGGCGGACCCGGAAGTGATTGCGGTTGAAAGGTTCCGACTTGTGAAGCCATGGCTTGCCATTGCGTCCTTGGCGGCGGTGTTGGCGCTGGGATTTTTTATGTTCCGCCTGTCATTCGAGGATTCATCCGGAGCAGCGCGTCTTATGTCCCACAGTAAAGCGGCTGTCGATTACGAGCGATATGCCTTGGCGGATGGATCGTTTATAGAAATGAAGGGTGGCACCCGGATTGAAATCCTCTATTCGGAACAGGAACGCCGGGTGAATCTGCTTTCAGGGGAAGCGCATTTTACGGTGGCCCGGGATGCAAGCCGGCCCTTTGTCGTATCCGCCGGGGAATCCCGGATCAAAGCGCTTGGGACCGCCTTCAATGTGCAATTGAACAGGGATTTTGTGGAAGTGGTGGTGACCGAAGGGCGGGTGAGCATGGAGCGGAAAAAAGAAGTTTCGGAAGTAGAACCGGTTCCCTTGGAACCACAAGTTGAACTGGAATTGACGGTCGGCCAAAAGGCGGCCCATTACTTTCAGGAAACCGCGGCGCTTCCCGTTGTTGAATCCCTGACCACGGAGGAAATTGAAAAAATCCTCTTTTGGAAAAACACCATGCTGGACTTCGTTTCGGTCCCATTGTCGGAAGTTGTGATTGAATTCAACAAGCGCAACATCACCCAGCTGATTCTGGTGGATTCGGAGCTAAGCAAGCACCCCATCACCGCCGCCTTCAAATCAAACAACCTGCAAGGATTCGTTCGCTTGTTGGAGTTGACCATGGGCATCAAAGCCGATTTCGAAGGTGAGGACCGGATCGTTTTG